>JAGGYV010000358.1 GCA_021162325.1 Desulfobacteraceae bacterium
ACTTAAATATTACATAAACTGATGAAATTCTATAAAAATTAATTAATTTTTGAATTATTTAAATAGTGAGGAGAAACAAATGTTTGAGGAAACCATCCAGGACGACATTAAAATCGTGACGTTTAAAAATGGAAAAACAAACCCGATCAACAAGGAAATGCTTTTGCAACTCAAGAAGATTATTGATGAAGTAAACGCCAATCCGACACCCAAAGGCCTTATTTTAACCGGTGCCGGCCGGTTTTTTTCCAGTGGGTTTGATCTCCCTATTTTTATCAATTTTAAAGACCTGAAAGAAGCCATCGAATTTTTTGAGATGGAAGAAGAAGTGCTGCTTGCGCTTTTCACCTGTGAAAAACCGGTGGTGTCCGCCATTAACGGCCATTGTGCTGCTGCCGGCCTGATTTATTCCATGGCCGCAGATTACCGGATTGCCAAGGATCATCCGAAAATCAAAATCGGCATGTCGGAAATTAAGATCGGCCTGGGATTGAGCATTGCCCAGCACGAAGTCATGCGTTTCGGACTTGACAGTGATTTAAAGTTCCGGGATGTCATGTATTTTGGTGAAATGGGGGGGGTTGAAAAAGCAAAAGAAATGCAGCTCATCGATGAAGTGGTCGCAGAAGATCAGCTCATCGAACGATCCAAGCAGGTGATCAAACTATGGATTGATACCCCCAACCGTCCGTTTATTCAAATGAAAAGACAGCTGAGAATGGATACGGCAAGGCGCATCCAAAAGAAACTCAAAGAAGAAAACTGGCAAGACGGGATGAACACTTTTTTTAAAGAAGACGTTCGCCAGACCCTTGAGTTTGTCCAGGCCAGTATGGCATAAAATTGGTCGGGCGGTATCTTATCATGAAAAATCAAAGTATGAAGGATTTACTGCCGCTGATTGAAAAACCGAGCCGGTATCTGGGCAATGAGAAAAATTCAGTAAAAAAAGATATAGAAAAAATCAGTCTGCATGTAGCGCTTGCATTTCCCGATTTATATGAAATCGGGATGTCGCATTTTGGACTGCAGATTCTGTATCATATTCTCAATGAACAGTCACATATCGCAGCAGAGCGTGTTTATGCTCCCGGTTTGGATTTAGCGGCACATATGACGTCTTCCGGAATTCCCTTAAGTTCTCTGGAATCCGGCACTCCCTTGTCCAAATTTGACATCATCGGGTTTAGTCTCCTGTACGAGATGAACTATACCAATGTCCTGATGATGCTCGACCTTGCCGGTATTCCGTTTTATGCGGCTGATCGGGATGCCTCTTATCCGGTTATTATTGCCGGTGGCCCCTGCACGGTAAATCCGGAACCGGTGGCTGATTTTTTTGATGCCATGGTGATCGGGGACGGGGAAACGGTGATTGTGGAAATGACCCGTATCTGGATGACGTGGAAAGATGGCGGAGAGGGGGATAAAAACAGCCTGTTGCGTGACTGGTCGAAAATAGAAGGTGTGTATGTGCCGTCATTTTTTCAGCCGGTCTATGATGGCCAAGATTTTCAGGCGATCAAGCCCAAGTATGATGACTGCAAAAAAGTCCACCGGGCAATTGTGGCGGATCTTGACAAAGCGACCTTCCCGGATGCGCCGGTGGTTCCTTATGGCCGTCCCGTTCATGATCGGCTTCGTCTTGAGGTTGCCCGCGGTTGTACCCGGGGGTGCCGGTTTTGTCAGGCCGGAATGATTTACCGGCCGGTTCGGGAACGGTCTGTAGAAAACCTGATGGCTTTGACGGAAAAATCGATTGCTGCTACCGGGTATGACGATATTTCCCTGCTTTCTTTGAGTACCGGCGATTATGGTTGTCTGTCCACGCTGATGCAGGGGTTGTTTGATTGTTATTCATCTGAAAACATCGCACTTTCTTTTCCTTCCTTTCGCGCAGGCACCCTTTCTCCTGAAATTATGAATATGGTGAAGCAGATTCGGAAAACCGGTTTTACAATTGCGCCGGAATCCGGGAGTGAACGACTGCGGGCGGTGATTAATAAAAATATTTCTGAGCAGGAAATTTTCGATACGGTTTGCAGCGCATTTGAACTGGGATGGAAGTTGATCAAATTTTATTTTATGATCGGCTTGCCCACGGAAACAGAAGCCGATCGGTATGCCATTGTAGACCTGGTTAAGAGAATCCGCCAAAAATTAAAATCCGATGGCCGCCGGCCCAACATCAATGTCAGCATTGGCACGTTTATTCCCAAACCGCATGTCCCTTTTCAATGGTCCCCGCAGAGTTCTTTCGAAGAATCCAAAAAAATTATTTTTGATCTGAAACGGCAGTTAAAGATGCCGGGCGTTGAATTTAAATGGCAAAAGCCGGAGCTGAGTTTTTTGGAAGGCCTCTGGGCCCGGGGGGACAGACGCTTGAGTCGGCTGCTGGAAATCGCTTATCGAAAAGGGTGTTGCTTTGACGGCTGGTCGGAGCGGTTTGATTATTCCTTGTGGGAAGCAGCCATCCAGGAGGCCGGGGTTGATATTAATTATTATACGACCCGAATCCGGTCCGTCGATGAACCGCTGCCATGGGACCACATTGACACGGGTATATCCAAAGAATTTTTAATTTCCGAATATGAAAATGCCTTGACGGGGACTCCCTTGCCAGACTGCCGTTTTGGGGAGTGTCAGGACTGCGGGGTTTGTGATTTTGACAAAATAAAACCGGTTTGCTTTACCCCGAATAAAACAGTTGCATCTTCTTCAGGCAGTGGTGTCAGTCACCCTTTGCCCGGCCAGGAGGCGCGGATTGAAATTTTTTATTCCAAAACCGGTGTGGCAAAGTTTTTCGGTCACCTTGAAATGGTTAATATTTTTTCCCGGGCCATCCGGCGGGCCGGAATAAAAATAAAATTTACACAAGGGTATCATCCCAAGCCGAAAATGTCGTTTCACAATCCCTTGTCGGTGGGAATAGAGAGTGAAGAAGAGTCATTTTATATAACACTCAGGGAACCTGCCGCGTGTGAAGAAATAGTTTCATCCGTAAACAGTCAGTTGCCGGAAGGGCTTTTAATATTCGACTGCATCAATATTCCTGTCAATAAACGCCCGAAATTGTCGGAAATTGCTGATTACAGGGTGACTGTCACAGAAGCAGAATTTGAGGACCAAAAAATCACGGCCTTTAATGAGGCTTCACAATGGTTTGTGGTTCGGACAACCAAAAAAGGCCGTAAAAAGCAGATTGACTTAAAAGAGAACGTGTTGAGCCTGAAACGATTGAGCCCGGTAAAATTAAAAATGCAGTTAAAGGTGGTGGAAGGCATGTCTGTCCGGCCAGCAGATGTGATTCGATCCATCTTTCAGATTTCAGATGATGGTCTCCGGCAAGCTGAAATTATAAAAGAAAAACAAAAATAAAAAGAGATACCGGTCTGTTGACAGGATTTGGGTCCGGTGAGTACATATATTTTGTTGAATAAAAAAATAATATAAAGGGTGTTGTATGTATAAAGAACTTGTCATCAATGCGATTGGCCCGGAAATACGGGTGGCGTTGTTAGAAGACGGCACGATTGTTGAGTTGTATGTAGAGCGCAGTGAAGAATCAAATATTTCGGGTAATATTTATAAAGGCCGTGTTCAACGGGTGCTTCCGGGGATGCAGGCAGCATTTGTAAATATCGGGTTGAACCAGGCGGCGTTTATATATGTGGATGATGTGATCGACGGGAGAACCAACGGTTATCTGGAGCATGTTTATTTGTCCAACAAGGAAGAAGAAGATGATGCCAGCCTACAGCCTGAAGATGTTGCCACTGAAAAAGATATTTCAAAACCCAAAAGTAAAGCGTCTATTGAAACACTTCTTTCTGAAGGTCAGGATGTGCTGGTGCAGGTTGCCCGGTCGCCGATTGGGAGTAAGGGAGCCCGTCTGACATCCTATATATCGATTCCCGGCCGCTTTCTGGTCTTGATGCCCACCGTTGATCATATCGGAATATCCAGGAGAATCAACGATGACGAAGAAAGACAGCGGTTAAAAGACCTGATGCTTTCCCTGAGAACTCAAAAATTCGGCTATATCGTACGCACGGCCGGGGAAGGGCTGAGCGAAGATAAAATACTCAAGGAAATGGAATTTTTGGCCAATCTGTGGGCGGACATTCAGAAAAATTTTCCAACCGCTGCTCCGCCGGCACTGTTGCATCAGGAATTGACGGTGACGTTGCGGTGTGTCCGGGATTTGCTGACGCATGATGCGGATAAAGTCATTATTGATTCTGTCGCGGTGCATAAATCCGTGCTGTCCTTTATACAAAAATTTATGCCGAGACTCAAGGAGTCCGTGACGCTGTATGAAGGCCCTGAGCCAATTTTCGACGCCAACAACCTGGAAGGCGATATTGGCCGAGCCCTGAAAAAGAAGGTGTGGTTAAAATGCGGCGGGTATATTATTATTGAAATAACCGAAGCGCTGGTTGTTATCGATGTAAATACCGGCCGCTATGTCGGCAAGCACAACTTTGAAGAAACGATATTAAAAACAAATCTCGAAGCCGTCAAGGAAATTGCCTATCAGATACGGCTCAGGAATCTGGGAGGGATTATTATTATCGATTTTATCGATATGGAAAGAAAATCAAACCAGGAAAAGGTTTATAATATATTAACGGAGGCATTAAAAAAGGACAAGTCCAAAACAAATGTGTTGCCGATATCGGACATGGGACTGGTTCAAATGACCCGAAAACGGGTCGTCAAATCTCTGACTCGCATGCTGTGTGAGCCTTGTTTCTATTGTGATGGCGAAGGGACGCTGCTTTCAAAGCAGACCATCTGCAACAATATTTATCGGGAAGTCCTGCGTCTTTCACGTGATGTTCAGGGCGAAAAAATCAGCCTGCGCGTGCATCCGGAAATCGCCGATCTTTTACTGGGTGAAGCCAATAATATTATCATATCCCTGGAAAAACATCTTCAGCGGCAGGTTATCATTTATCCGGTTGGCGAGTTTCATATTGAGGAGTTTAATATTATAGAAGTCTATCTGGAATAATGTAAAACAAAACAACCTTTTGAGGTTGACAAAGTCATATATGATATGATTATATTTTTTGATTGGTATATAGTCAGTTTTTTGATTAGATGAAGTTTTCTTGCGTGATGAATGGATTTTGATTTAATATTTTGTTAAAATAAACAATGCCGTCAGCGGCAAATATGTTGTTTGATCGGGTTTCGATCATTTTTTTTTGATTTCGTGCCGCAGAAAAGAAAGACTGATAATAAAAATAAACAATAATGAGAAGAAGGACGGAAGAGTATGAAACGAACATATCAGCCAAGCAGAGTGAAACGGGCAAGAACACATGGTTTTTTAAAAAGAATGTCTACAAAGGCAGGTAGACGAATTATGAACAGACGCAGAGCTAAAGGAAGAAAAAGTTTAGTGGTTTAATGCGTTGTTTCTAATGAGGTTAGGATAACTGTATTTAATAGGTAAAAATCAGCAGATCTGATCGATATTTCTCCTGTAAAATTTCAATTTCAGCAAAGACGGCGAAGCAACTGCCATTTGGACTTTCCGGATCAATTTATGTTCTTTAAATAAAAAATCCCTGAATGAGAAAACGTTGATCCATAATAAATCCAGATTAAATGGATGGGTGTTGAATAACTTTGGTTTAAAAAAAACGCAGAAGATCCTGGACCGGTCAGAATTTCTCAAGCTGTCTAAAACCGGTAAAAAATTTCAGGATCATTTTTTTATTGCTGTTTTTATGCCGGGGGAGTCCCACTGTTCGCGGCTGGGTATAACCGTATCAAAACGGGTCGGGAACGCAGTTGTGCGAAACCGGGTGAAGCGCTTGATTCGCGAGTGGTTTCGTATAAATAAGTCTTGCATTCAAGGGTGTTGGGACGTAAACGTTATTGCAAAAAAAACGGTCGCTGGTTTGAATTCACATCAGGTATTCATGTCTTTGGAGAGTTTATTCGACAAATTACGGGGGGTTCAAGATTAAGCACTTGTTTATATTGGCAATAAGGGCATATCAGCTTATTTTGTCGCCTGTTCTTGGGCCAGCCTGTCGCTTTTATCCGTCATGTTCGGAATACGCTATTGAGGCGGTTTCCAGATATGGCGCATCAAAAGGTGGATATTTGGCACTACGGCGGGTATTAAGATGCCACCCCTTTAATCCAGGCGGTATCGATCCTGTGCCATAGCGGATTTTTATCTTTTGATAGCAGTATGTTCTCTCCTGATCCCGAAAAAATGGTTTGTTCGGCCAGCCTTGGGGATGGTACCTTTTTGCTACAAGAACGGTTGATATAATGAAGGTTTTTTTGATCCGAATAAAATAAGAATCAAGCCTTGATACTTTTTCAATGTAATATCAGATACCTTCCAAAGGCCAGTCCTGCTGAAATATTCATTAAGAACCATGTGTGTTTTTTATTTATGAAATGTTTGAGAGTAACCGTGATTAATAGGCTTGGCCTAATTGAATTTAATTCAATTAATTATATAATATTCTGGAGTTGAATATGGAACAAGGCCGTTTGTTTTTGGCAATAGTACTTTCTTTTCTGGTGTTTGTTGCCTGGGAGTTTCTTTTTGTTGAAAAACAGGATGTACAATCGCCTGTGCCCCTGGAAAAAGTGCTCGAATCAACAATTGCAGAAGAGTTGAAAGAAGACGTGATTGGGGCGGCTGAAAAGTTGACGGAAGACAGTCTGGAAAGGGTCGCAACGCCAGGTCGTTTTTTTAATTCACTAATTATTAATACCCCGCTGTATTCAGCAAGAATTTCAGAAAAAGGGGCTGCGATTGTCAGTTTTATTCTCAAAGATTACAGGGAAGCAATAGACGAAGGCTCACCAAATAAAGAGCTGATATCTGAAAACAACAAGACGGGCACGGCCCTTTTAGGCTTTACAAATAAGGCGTTGCTGAAAATGTCTGACGCTGTCTTTACAACAAATTTTTCAGGTCAAACACTGGAGGTGCGCAACAATTCTAAATCGATTTCTTTTTTCTGGCAGTCGGTTGAGGGCGTTTTGGTTGAAAAGCGGTTTTCTTTTGATCCGGAAACCTATAAAGTTAAAATGGATGTTATCTTGACCAATACCGCTTCCCGGCCGTTCGAAGAAAATTTGACTGTTTCGCTGGTCAATTCCGGGCCGGAAGGCGCAAGGAGATTTTCCTTTGAAGGGCCGATTGTCTTTGTTGACAATAAATTAGACGAAATCAAAGTAAAAGATCTGGATGAAAAAAATACGATTTCAGGAAATATAGAATGGGCAGGACTGACTGAGCAGTATTTCATGAGCACGATAATTCCTGAAGGCCCTTCTGCATCCACCATTCGCTTGAATCACAATATTGATGATAATCTTGTCGAAGTTAAGTATATTCAGGCGGGGAAAACGCTTCTGCCAGGCGCCAAGCAGCAGTTTGAATACACGATTTTTATGGGACCCAAGCAAGTATCTGTTTTAAAATCCATAGGCTCAAATCTGGAAAAGGCAATCAATTTTGGTTTTTTTGATATTATTGCACAGCCCTGTCTGTGGCTGATGAATGCCATTCATGACCGATTGATTCCCAACTACGGCATCGCCATTATTTTGCTGACCATCCTGTTTAAAATTATTTTCTGGCCGCTTGGCACTAAAAGTTATAAGTCTATGGCGGAAATGAAACGCCTTCAGCCGCTGATGGCGGATATCCGGCAGAAGCATAAAGACGATAAAAAGAAAATGAACGAAGAAATTATGGGGCTATACAAGACTTACAAAGTTAATCCCATGAGCGGGTGTCTCCCGATGGTTGTGCAAATACCCGTATTCTTTGCATTTTATCGTATGTTGTACGGCTCCATTGAGCTGCGACACGCCCCTTTCTTGTGGTGGATTAATGATCTGTCGGCACCGGATCGTCTCTTTACATTTAATTTTACAATTCCCATGATGACCCCCCCCAGCGGCATACCGGTTCTAACGATTATTATGGGGGCGACTATGTTTTTACAGCAGAAGTTATCGCCGCCGCCGGGAGATCCCACCCAGGCGAAGCTTATGATGATGATGCCGTTAATTTTTACCTTTATCTTTATTAATTTCCCAGCAGGACTTGTCCTTTACTGGCTTGTAAATAATGTTTTGTCAATTTCGCAACAGTATTATATTACACAGAAAACTGTTTAGTACGGAGGAATTACATGAAGTCTTTTTTAGACTTTGAGGAAAAAAATGTTGAGAAAGCTGTTCAAAAAGCATGCGCTGATCTCAATGTTGCTCGTGATAAATTAAAGTATGATATTATTTCTCATGGATCCAGTGGTATTTTTGGGCTGGTAGGAACCAAAAAAGCCTTAATTCGCGTATTTGTTCCTGATTTGCCAAAGGGGCAACCCGTTTCGAATGCATCTGCCATTGCCGGTCATGATAACAAAAGTATGAGTTCTGATATCGTCCAATCTGAAAAGGATACCATCAGTGCTTTAGTTGATGAAGCGTTTGGGGAGGTAAAAGAGCCTGTCAAGCCATTGGAAAAACCAAAGAGCAATCAGAAGCCCCGGAAGGCTGTAAAACCAAACAAACCAGAGAAGGCTGAAACACCCAGGAAAAATGAACAGCCTGAAATAAGCGAAACGCCGGTACCTGCTACAGAAGATCCAGCGATAAATAATGAGGCAGCCATTCTCGCTGCTCAGGACCTGGTTCGTGAAATTTTTAAGACCATGTCCATTGAAGCGGAGATGTCTGTGTCGATAAACAGCGAATCGGAGCAATGCTGGATCAAGGTCAAGGTGAGTGAGCCAGGGATACTGATCGGAAAACGAGGTCAGACTCTTGAGGCCATTCAATATCTGGTAGACAAAGTCGTCAATAAACAATGCGGGAAAGGCTCTCGAGTTATTTTTGATGTTGAAGGGTATGTTGAATCACGTAAATCGGAGTTGAAAGATCTTGCCTCCCGGTTGGCCAGTAAAGCGGTTAAAACAGGAAAACCATCAACCATGACACGAATGAACGCCCATGATCGCCGGATTGTTCATGTTTCATTAAAAAGAAACCGGTCGGTGCGGACCCAGAGTGTTGGTGATGGTTATTATAGAAAGCTGATTATTTTTCCAAAAGGAAAATATCAGAAAAAGGCAGGCAAAGTCCAATCAAAGGCATAAGTTCTGTTTAATCTATTTTTTTGCCCTATGTGATGTCTACAGCAGTGTTTAACAGGTTATGAAAGTTTCAACAATTGCAGCAATTGCAACACCCCCCGGGCATGGCGGGATTGGTATTATTAAAATATCAGGACCTGACGCAATTGCTATTGGCCTGTCTGTTTTCAGG
>JAGGYV010000252.1 GCA_021162325.1 Desulfobacteraceae bacterium
AATCAAATGCGCTTTTTCGCTGATTTTGAGTTGTTCCGGCCCAACAGCGATCCCTTTGCCGGACAAGTAGTCAATCTCTTCTAAGAGCACTTCCGGATCAACGACCAGGCCATTTCCAATCACACATGTTTTGCCCTGTAAAATTCCTGACGGGATCAAATGGCTGATGAACTGCTCTCCATCTACTACCATTGTATGACCGGCATTGTTACCGCCTTGAAACCGGACCACATAATCAGCGTGTTCCGCCAACAGATCCACAATCTTGCCTTTGCCTTCATCTCCCCACTGGGTGCCAATGATTACAATATTAGCCAATTGATACTCCTTTACAATTTTTTATCTAAATAGTCTCTGAATGAAAACTCCTGAATCTCAGTTGTCATTACGAGGAGTGAGGAACGAGCAACGAAGTAATCCCCTGTCTATGATGAGATTGCTTCGGTCGTACCTCCCTCGCAATGACAGAATATTTATAATTGAGAGACTTTCCGTTCAACCACTAATTAGCTTTATATTTAGGTAGCGTGCGATTGTCAAAAAAAAATTATAACCGCTTTTCTTTAAAAAAGTCCACCATTAACCGTTTGCACTGTTTTTTACATATCCCTTTGGTGATCCGGGGCTGATGATTGAGCCGCATATCATCGTGAAACGCATAGAGCGAACCGGCTGCGCCCCATTTCAGGTCCGGTGTACCGAAAACAACGTGACGAACCCGTGAATGAATGATCGCCCCCATGCACATAATACAAGGTTCAACGGTAACATAAAGGGTCGTGTTTACAAAGCGGTAGTTGTTGATTCTTTTTCCGGCTTTTCGAAGCGTTAAAATTTCGGCATGGGCGGTCGGATCATGTTTTGAAATGGTTTGGTTGTAGGCTGCGGAAAGGATGTTTTGATCCTGATCAATCAACACAGCACCGACAGGGACTTCATCTGCTTTAAATGCTTTTTCGGCCTCGACTAATGCCAGTTTCATAAAATATTGATGGTCAGGATTTAATATATTTTTTTCAAACTTTGTCATGGCGTTGAAAGCAATTTAATTCTTCAAAGAGGATCGTCTTGCAAAAAAATAGTGTCTAAATTTCTTGATAAGTACCGGAAATGGACATATAAAAATTTTCATGACCGGTCAAGTTATAAAACAATTGACATCATTTTACGGATGGCTTATGAAAAGACAAAAATTTATGCGCCCGTAGCTCAGTTGGATAGAGTGCCGGACTACGAATCCGTAGGTCGCGTGTTCGAATCACGCCGGGCGCACCATTGAAATCAAAGGGACAGCAATTTTGCTGTCCCTTTTTTTATTCCCCGCCTGCGCATTTGGTCGCGTTCAGGTTCATCATCATGTCTGCCATTGCTGAAATTTAATCTGGCAATTGTTTAAACCCCAAGGAATTATTTCCAGAATCATTGTGTTACTCAGGATCGGGGATGAAATATATTGAACAAAGATTGCGAAGGATTTTAGGTTGTATTTTAGGCGTGTTTAAGGTCGTATAATTGCAGTATATGGGTTTTAGCGCAACCACAGAAGACGGGTCAAAAGACGAGCAATATTATTCAAGTATTGAGTTCGTGATCCTAAACATCATCGCAAGCTAATATTTTTTTCTCAAAATCCAGAATTAATTCTTTATTCGATGCTGAGAGTCCAAGCGCGGCAATCAAATCAGAATTCTGCCGGCCGAATACCTTTTTAAACCTGGCACCGATTTCATTAAGATCAGAAAATTCAATCCGGATTAATTTTAAGATCTCAAGTTTGATTTTTACACAATCCCGATTATACAAAAAACTTTTTCCGTTTTTATCGCATTTTTTAATCGGTGCCAGAATCCCCTTTTTGGTCCATCTCCGGATTTTAGCTTCATTCATGCCAAACTGTTTGGCCATTTCCTGAACGGTTATGAGAGATCCCATCAAAGCACCTTAAAAAAATAGCTTATAACGATTCATTAGGATTTCTTAAAAAATCGTTAATAATTGACGAAATATAATGAAAAAAAATGATTTTGAGAGCAGCAAGTAAACGATAAGAATAATATGTTATTAATATATAATTATTCTTAATATTATTATCAAGAAAATAATATTAAATTCCCTATTTAATATTTATTAGTGTTCACTAATATTAATTAATATCCATGAAAAACATAACCCCTCAGCCAGCCCCATCCCGGGTTTGTGTTACTCTTCATTAACGGTTATGAGTAAATCATGGGGAATCGGTAACTGCCATATTGCTTTTTTCAATAAAACGGCCTCTCCTCCTCCTCTTTGTTTCAAAAATATAGTTAATCAATCGGATCATCCAGCTAAATAATTGGGAACCATTTTATGAATTCCGTTACTTTAAATAGCCTTATATGTCTCATTTTTTTTATCTTTTTTACAAAGGCCATCATTTGTCAGACAACTGAACAACCATTGTTATGCTTGTCTTCAGGATCTGCTTTAAATCAAATTAGATCACCGCTGCAGTCAACGCCGGATATCACAAGCATAACATATGTACATCCATTGAACATAGAGGGTAATCATACGTGTAAATATATAAGGAGGCGATTTCATGGAAGACTTGATTAGCAAGCAAGATATTGAAAAAATAACAAATATAGGTCGATCACAGTTTAAGTCTTTCAGAAGACGTGGACTTATCGACGGTCATGTAAAAAAAACAGCTATTGTAAAACGTGATGATGAAAAATCTCAAAAAAAAGGGAGAGATTACTTTTCGCCGGCCGGTTTTCAGTACTTTTATCCTCGCAATGTTTTAACCCAGATTTCATGGATACTTGATCAGCAGAAAAAAGGGAAAAATCTTGAGGAAATTCACAAGGCATTTATTCGAAAAAAAATCAAAGAAGAAGAAGATCTCAAAATCCGGGCCAATGAATATGAAAGAATAATCACGATCCCAAACGATCCTGAAGGGAAAAATAGTTTTAAGAAAAAACTGATCGGAAATGCGGTTATGGATTTAACCCGGCTCATTAAGCAGGATAATGTTGATCGCGATATCAGAACACTGGTGTTTGTTGTTGAAGCGGTTGAACGCTTGGTTGAACATCAGGTTGAGCATCAGGTTGAACATTTGGGTGAATATCACTCAAATTTGGGATTTAACAAATCAGTGCGTGTAAAACTGGATGCTGATAACTCCATTTTTTAGAATAAAAAAAACGGCCTTGATCATCCGTTTCGCCCACTGAACGATGACGATTCTCTTATCGGAGGGCTGTAGCGGATGGCTTTAGCCTTCCATTCTTAATGGAGGCCTAAAGGCACTCCGCTACATATGGCCGAAACGATGATCAATGCAAAAACAAATATCATGATCAGTAAGCTTCAATTAACGCTTTGTTTCATAGTGATGTTGTATTTAGTGTCCAGCCTTGTATGCGACATAAAATGCTATCAAACGCTTCAGTCTGAAGCAATGTCTGAAATAAAGCGGGAAGATGAAATGAAAATCATTATTCAATCACGTCTCAACGCGCTTCTCCGGTTAATGGAAAACGAAAACATCTGTTCAAATAATAAAGAACGGCTGACAAAGCTAAAGCATAACTTAAAGCTTTAACTATAAACCACTAATAATCTTATCGTACCATGAAGAAGCGAAGAATGCAGCACAACAAAGAATTTGGACTTACAAATAACTTAATTGTTGACGATACACCAAATTGTAGGTCGGGATTCCATTCCCGACAAAAGGCATCCGTCAATTGCCGGGTAAGAAACCCGGCCTACTTTGCAAAAGTTATTTGTTGATACAGTGGTGCGTAGCGCCATCAATTAGCTTTTTACGAAGCCATCAACTATAAACCTCTAATAATTTACAATGTAATGTTATGAAACTCGATAAATTTAATAAACCGTTTGGCCGGGGTCTCTCAAGCCGCGAAGTTTTCAGATGGCATGTGGATGTTTGTTTTTATATTGCCGTTGGTGTTTGTGCTATTGTGTTGTTGAAAACCGGTGTTCTCCAGCTTACCGATTTATATTTAATGAAGTATTTAGGAACAAAACAAAGCCTGTTAAAAGAAAAACTGACTTTTCCGGCAAGAGGCGAAATCCTCGATCGAAACGGGATCTTGCTGGCAACCTCCCTCCCCTTTCAAACGCTTGCGATGGATCCATATAAAGTACGATCCATTTCTGAAAAAAGAAAACTGATTGCATTTGAAACGCTTAAAACAGTCCCTGATGTTCCCTCAGAAAAAGTCCTCAGAGAATTATGCATGCGAAAGGCTTCCATCATTCCGGTGAAAAGAGCGATCGATTTTGAAACA
This sequence comes from Desulfobacteraceae bacterium, assembly GCA_021162325.1. GTDB lineage: Bacteria > Desulfobacterota > Desulfobacteria > Desulfobacterales > Desulfosalsimonadaceae > SURF-3. Next base: position 4,308 of record JAGGYV010000252.1, read on the forward strand.
GCCTCACAGGTTAAAAAATTCATTCAAAAAGGACTGCTGCCAGGCATTGAAATTATTACTGAACAAGTTAGAGAATATCCCTGGGGCGATAACACAAGAACAATCCTTGGCGTTGTTCGCGGCAGTAAAGATATTTTGCTGGCATATAAACACACAAACAGGAATACCACCCGTCGCGCTTTAAAAGCACTTTTTCCCTGGTCTGAATATGCAGATATTAACAGTGCCACTCCTCAAAGAGGCATTGGCGGCATTGAACAGGTATTTGATGTTTTTCTGGCCGGAAAACCTGAAAAACAAATTCTTCATCTTGACCGGAACCTGAATCCCATGGAAAAATTTCCCGGAACCCGAACAGACGCCACTCTCCCCTGCTCGGTTGTGTTAACGATCGATATCCATCTGCAGCAGTTTGTTGCCCGGTTGATTCAGACAAACGTAATTGAAAAACAGGCATACCTCGGCATGGCGGTTGTCATGGAAGCAAAAAGTGGTGAAATCCTTTCAGCATATTCCGCATCCTTTGAAAAAGGCCGATTAATCCCCAATGACAGCCGGATTTTTACTTCCAGTTTTGAACCCGGCAGTGTTGCCAAGCCGCTGATGGTGCTTTATGCCCTGGATCTGGGGGCAATTTCCGAAATCGATCGATTCAATTGCAACCTGGCTGCCAGAATCGGTGATAAAACCTACAGAGATGAACATACATACAAACACGATCTGAGCATAAAAGAAATTCTTGCTGCTTCATCAGACTCCGGCATGGCACAGATTGTTGCCAGAGTTATTTCAAAATCAGGAGCCCAGCTTTCGGAATCAGCCGTTGCATTTTACAATCACTGCGGGATCGGGAAAAACCTTTTAATTCACCACACCGCAATTCCCAAAAGCACCCTGCCGTCTCCCGCCCGATGGACAGGCATAACCCCTTCTCAACTGGCGATCGGATATGAATTTAACGCCAATCCCTTTCACCTGGTAAGAATTTATGCCGGGTTTGCAAATAAAGGAACCATTCCATATCCCTGTCTTGTGAAAAAAATCATTGATCATAACAAGGACACGGTCAAAACGTTTCAGAATGACCATCGATTAGAAAAATGTTTTAACCCGCGCAACGCCTCCTTGATTTACGATTACTTAAAAACGGTGACGTCATCAAAAGAAGGGACCGGAAAAAAAGCCGCAATCGACGGATATGACATTGCCGGCAAAACCGGCACATCCCGTCGGCTTGTGAACGGAAGATACAGCAGAAGATCGCATAACTCAGCATTTATCGGAATCCTGCCGCTTGAAAAGGATTACAACATCGTCATCGGCGTTTTTTTTCAGGACATCAAAAAAGGCAGTGATTATGGCGGGACCGCATGCGCACCGGTATTTAAAGAAATTGGTGAATATCTTATCGCAAGCAGTATGAAATGAGGGGCAGGGTCGCGGAAAAAATGGGTTCTTTTTATCATGCAATAATCAGCCGATATTATGTAAACCGCTTTTTGATAATTAAATTCTGGCAGCACATTGATTTTTATTTGCTTGTGCCGGTTATCACCCTTTGTGTGTTCGGACTGGTTGCCGTTTTCTGGGCCGGACTTTCACCGCAATTTTCAAGCCCTTTTTTATTGTTCAAAGCAAAACTGACTTTTTTTATTCCCGGTTTACTCATTGCACTGTGTCTTTCTGCTGTTGACTATCACCTGTATGAAAACAGTAAATTACAGATTTCATTGTCTCTTGCCGTCATTTTTTTCCTGGTGCTGTTATTTTTTTTGGGGCCGCGTGAATTTGGCGCGAACTTACGATTCCTGATGTTTAATAAATCCATCCAACCTGCGGAATATGCCAAAATCATCATTGTCGTCGTCCTGTCTTATACCATCTCCGAAACGTATCGCAGGGGACTTGTCAGTTACTTTATCTTTTCCATACACACAGCGCTTCTGCTTGCTCTTTTTGTATTGATTGCATTGCAGCCGGATTACGGGGCGGTATTAATCCTGTTTGCAACGTCTTTATGCATGCTGATTGCTGCCAGAATAGAAGCTAAAAAAAGCCTGTTGGTGGTTTTGTCCGTAAGCCTTGCGGGTTGCCTGGGGATCATTGGCCTGTGCGGCATATTACCCAAATACCAATATGTGCTCGAACGGTTTAAAATTTTTTTTGAATGTTTTTTTGTGGAAGGCTGCCATAAATACCAGATCAATAATGCCTATCATGCCATTATTTCCGGAAGGCTTTTCGGAAACAACATCACAGATGCCATCCACCCGCATGGCGTACTGCCCATGGAATGCAATGATTTCATATACTGTGTGATTGCTGAAGAGTCCGGGTTTATCGGTATCGTCATGCTGGTGCTGATTTATTCTTTTTTCATTAAAAGAGGTTTTTCCATTGCCAGAGACTGCCGGGATTTTTTCGGCCAACTCATGGCATTTGGACTGACATGCATGATCGGACTGCAGGCCCTGATCAATATGCTGGTGGCAACCGGATTAATGCCGACAACCGGGATTACGCTGCCATTTGTATCTCACGGCGGAAATTCTATGCTTTCCAGTTTAATTGCCGTGGGTATTCTGCTGAATATTTCAAAAAATACGTTCAGGATTTAGGGTTAAAACATATTTTCCGCGACCCGTAGATTGACAATCTCGTAAAAAGTCAAGTTTCGATGGCAAAGAAAAAAGTTGCAAATGCGAGGCGCGCAAATCCTGAGTGATGATTCGTACTTAGCGTACTTTGAAGAAACGAAGGATGCAGCGCAACAAAGAATTTGGACTTTTTACGAAGCCATCATAGAGTAAAGGAGTAATACCATGTACAAGAGACTTCCAAAAGAATATCAGAAAAAATTTAATGAAATATTTAAAAAACGGAATCACTGGATAGGGCTTGTTATATATGACACCATTTTAATCGCATTTGTTTTAACACGGGAACAAGCAACCCGTTGCATCACCCTCTCTTCTCTGAAATATGCTGTTTCATGCGGAATCAAAAAAGGGAGAATCGTAAACAGCACAAAAGCATCAGAAGCGATCCGGCATCTGCTGACATCAATTACAGAAGAATCCGGCATAAAAGACAATCGTGTGCTCATCGGGCTTGATATACCCTGCCTGAGAATCACGCCAAAACAATGGACAGACGACAGTGCCCTGAGATCTCCATGCAGTGAAACCACATACAAGCGAATCCTGAATAATATCATTCGCGAAACCACTTTTGACAATCAGCATATTATTGATCTGATCCCCACACGCATATCCGTGGACGGGCGCCTGGTTGAAGACGACCCCTGCGGACTCACCGGGCAGATAGCCATGGAGAGTCATCTTATTTCCATATCAAATGAAGATAAAAAAGATTTTGAAAATTGCCTGAACAGAATTCACTTCCGATGTGAAAACTTTTTCGCCGGGTTTACTAATCTGAGTTACGCTTTTTCTAATTTTGCAAAGGAAAATGAACATGCGCTTTTACTTGATCTGAAATATAATTCCGTCGATGTAATCCTGTTTCATGGCAATCAGCCGTTAACAATGAAATGTTACCGCAAGGGGTTGGAAGAAATCATTATTGAAAATGTATCCGCTGTCTTGAACATTGGGATGAATGCGGCTTACAAAATTTTCACCCAATACTGTGAACCGGAAACAGACAAGGATTCCATTGTATTTAAAATAGATTCATCAATCAGTGAAATGGAACTGAAATACTGGGAACTGCATGAAATGATTATGTGCCAGATAAAAAATTTCATATTGATGGAAAATGGCATTAAAAATCAGATAATGGATCTGCAGCGGGATGCCAGGACAAGCCCCCGGAAGCTGTTTATTACCGGCGAAGGGTCAAATATCCCTGGAATTTGTGAGCTCTTCGAAAAACGGCTGAACGTAAAAAGTGAAATGATTAATTGGTCTTCTCCTGACGGAAAAAGTAATCTTCCGGCCTGTGTTTATGGCATGGCGCAAGATATTTCAACAGATGCCGGCGGTGTAAATCTATTTATGCAAGACATTATCAAGAGCTAATAATTCCATTAAGAGGGGTTGAAAAAGCTCCGCTCGGCTTCGTATCTTCAACCCCACACGCATACAACAGTTGATAGTCTCGTAAAAAGTCAGATTCCGACGGCAAAGTATAAAAGTTCAGCAATTATATAAAATTGGCAAGGCGCGCAAATTCTGAGTGATGATTCGTACTTAGCGTACTTTGAAGAAACGAAGAATGCAGCGCAACACAGAATTTGGACTTTTTACGAAGCCGTCAACAGTTGAGCCATCAATTTCTGTATCAGCCAAATGGTTTCATTCTCATACCGAGCCTCGATGCCCAGCTCGCTGCTTTGCCCGGTAAAGATAGAAAGCCAGCCGTGATGTTTCGGATCAACTGCTTTTCCTTGTCCTTATCCTGTTTATCCGGCCTGCTCATTCAATCCCTTCCCAGTTTTGATATCTGTCCCGGGATGAGCGCAGGTATTTCATCAACTCCCAATTCACTTCGTTGACATCAAATTTTTCGTTGTCATAATCTCCGCCAGACCATTCCATGAAACTTTCGTGTTCTTCATGATCGGGATCTTTCAATGCTTTGCAGAATTCATAATAGCCCGGTACGCCGCCAACATCCTCTGGCGGGCAGGTTCTTGCGCCATCAAGACAGACAATTTCAGAGTGTAACTCCGAATTGAAATAGCGGCTTTCTTCAAGAAAAACAGCATGCTCCCAGCTGTCACCAAAGTCATATTGATAGCCGAATGTGCGCCCTTTTTGTTTGACCAGGTCACCAAGGCGATATTTGCCGCACATAAGACCATCATCTTTGTATTCCGGGTATTCAGTGTAGCGTTTCTTGCCAATAGTGAACTCATGAAGATGACTGTCAGTCCAGCCCATCACAATCTGGATGACATCATGAAGCCGATCCAGCGTGATACCGGCCGGCACCACAAAACGCCGCCAGATTTCCGGGTCAATATCAAGTAGCCAGATTTTCAGCAAATAAAGTCGTTCGTTCATGGTTTTACCTCCTGTTGTTGTTGGCCCTATCATCGGGCGTTTATCCATTACCTTTCGAGTGGCCCGCTCAATTGTTTTTTTTTCAGTACTTTCCTTTGTGCGGTAGTTAATTTGGTCCGACCAGAATTCATGCAGTTTGTCCATGGGCTGCCCAATGCATTTTGTTCTGCACCTGCTTAAAGAACAGCAACGAATCTTCGGATTTTGGATCATAATCAATGCTGGTGGCATAGATATCGAGGATCTTGCGCCAAAACACTTTTTCCGACGAGCGGATGTCCCGGATACGGGATAGGAGTTCTTCAAAGTACCGACCACCTTCAGGTTCTTTCAGCCGCTCGTCGTTTAAGGTAAAGCCTTTGACGATGTACTCTTTTAAGCGCTCGGTTGCCCAGATACGAAATTGGGTGCCACGGATACTGTTTACCCGATAACCCACCGAAATGACGGCATCCAGGTTATGGTATTCAATCTCCCGTGTAACGCTCCGTCCACCTTCGATTTGAACTGTTGCAAATTTTGCAACAGTTGCCGCCCGCTGTAATTCTTCGGTATCAAAGATGTTTTTCAGGTGTCGGCTGATCCCGGACTTATCCACCCCGAACAGTTCCGCCATCTGGTTGATCGTCAGCCAGATGGTTTCGTTTTGAAGCCGCACTTCATAAATGATCACGTTCTGCCCTTCTATTTCATATTCAAATCGCAATTGATCTTTTAAATGCGCCGGTGTTCTTTGTTCACAAAGACCGCCAACATCTTTTTTAATTTTATAACTATCAATATCGTTAAATGCCATAGATTATCCCTTTTTATTCTCTTTTGAAATCGATTTATCGCAGATACCCCATTCATCTGACTGTATGTCATACCGGAGAATGAAAACAGTGCCTTCACTTGTCCTGACCTTGAAATAGTCAATCACGGGCGTGTCAGACGCGATGCCGCCTTCATACCAGCGACCCAGTGTTTCTGAAACTTCCCTGCGGCATCCCTTAAACATAAAAGCAACCGGACGTTCATTAGTCTTATAACCGCTGTAACATTCCACCAGAACAGGCTCCCAATTCTTATCCTGGCTGAAATCATTTTGATTCATCACTCAGGTCCGGTTTTTTTCTCGGTTAAAAAATTCCATCACATTTTATCTCCGAAATTTCCCCCTCATTCCCACGGTTCCCTGTGTGAATAAATTCATCTGCCCTATTCCGCCGGCCCTTCACCATACACCGTAGGGTGGATTAGCGAAGCGTTATCCACCAATAATAAATCGCCCCATTCCTTTTTCATTCGATGTTCAATGTTCGATATTCGTTTGCCTGGTCCGTCCCTATTTTAATCAATCTGCTTATCCACTTGTTAAGTTATCTTCATCCCCGTATCTTATTGTGGGTCGAAGATGCCTGACTGAATTATAACCAATGAATATTTTTAAGCCTCTTGCAGGAAAGACTCAGGTGGGATCAAAAAAAATGGCGATTTGCTTAACCAGATTTTATAATTCTTTTTAAGCTTTTAGGTAACTCTTTCAAATCAATATGAATTGTGTCCCACAATATTTTATCACTTACTACGAAATATTCATGGACCACGAAGTTTCTCATGCCGCGCATTTCATACCATGGAATCTCCGGATACTTCTGACAAATCTCTTCCGGCATATGAGAAGCTGCCTCTCCAATGACTATCAGATTGCGTATAACTGCGTCCACTGTTCGTCGATCTGATTTAAATGACGAAAAATCCATTTCTTTTGTATAACTTTGAATCGAATTAACAGCAGTTAATATATCATGAATTCTAATTTCCCAATTTCTATGCGGCACGGAAAGATTCCTTAAGGATATTATTTTTCAACTCTTGATGTAATGCATCTCTTGTTGTCAAATCGACAGAACAATCAAGAATTTCTGACAACATTTTCTGCAACCTGACAAGTTTAAAAAAGCCAACTTCTGATCCGGGTTCAAAATCAACGATAAAATCTACATCACTATCAGCACCTGCTTCATTTCTCGCAACAGACCCGAACAGATATAACTCCTTTACCTGGTAAGCAGTCAACTTATCTTGATTCTGTTTTAACCTGGTTATTACTTCCTGTTTTTTTATCATTAACCATCCTTTTGTATTAAATCCGGCATTAATAACGAAAAACACATCACCGATAAAATTGACATTATGATAAAATATACCATTATTTTCTTTTACATTCAATTTTAATAAAACAATCATGATTTAATGCTTCAACCTTAAAGCACCATTGCAAAATAATGCCCCCCAGCACTTAAAAGGTTCCACCAATAATAAATAGCCCCATTCCTTTTTCATTCGATGTTCGATGTTGGGCGTTCAATGTTCGATGTTCATTTTTCCAATCCCTTCCACCTTTTCTCCTGTATCCCCGCCGGCATTCCCTTGAAGAAGGGAATCCAGAATAAAATTGATCCAAATCCGCCCGCCCTTCAGTCTTTAAAAAAATCATTGATGAGTCAAGAGCGGACATAATGCCCCCTATTCCAAGTGCTCATAAGCAACTCACAATTCAAGATAATGACCCCTATTTTACCTATTTTATATTGGAGGCATCTGTCAATGAATATGAAATATGACCCTATTCTGACGATATTTGCACATAGCCTCTGACATCCGGATAGGGTATACTTCAGATTAACATCTAATTTTAAAGGATTTATTCAAAAACCGATTGACCTGTGTCGCGCTACTGACTACACTATGCCATGATTAAAAACTTCAAGCACAAGGGGCTGAAGAAACTTTACGAGACGGGAAGCAAGCAAGGCGTTAAGCCGGAACATGCTGCCCGGCTGCGTTTGATATTGGCAAGGCTTGATGCCTGTTCCGCCGTCGAGGATATGAACCTTCCCGGTCTTGGGCTGCATTCGTTGAAAGGTTCATTAAAAAGCTTTTGGAGCGTGTCTGTATCCGGCAACTGGCGGGTTATTTTTCGGTTTGATAACGGCCATGCCACAGACGTAGATTATTTGGATTACCATTAAGGAGTAACATTATGGTTATGCATAACCCACCACACCCCGGAGAAGCCGTTCGGGAGTTTTGTATAGAACCTTTAGGGTTGTCGGTCACTGAAGCGGCCAAGGGTTTAGGCGTGTCTCGTTCGTCGCTGTCTGAGTTATTAAATGGCCGCCGGGGAATATCGCCGGAGATGGCAATACGCTTGTCAATGGCGTTCGGTGGCAGCGCTGAAAGCTGGATCACGCAACAGGCGCAGTATGATCTTTGGCAGGCCATGCGAGGTGCAGACAGAATCAAGCGCCAGGTTCGCGCTTTTGCCTGATGATTTTAACTTATGAGTTTCTAATTTGAAAAAATCGGGAGCAACTACCCATTTAAGACCGATTGGACAAATTCCGCCGGTTTGGGCTTACAACCCCTTAAAACCGTTTTTTTAGCCTCAAAAAGGTGTGTTTAAACCATTCTGGAGGGGTTGGTTAGATGTCTATTTTGTTTTTTTTCAGACAGTTAATTTGGTCCGACCAGAATTTAGAGTTTTTTCATTCAGTGTTCGATGTTCGTCCTTTTATTTCCTCCCACCTTCCTCTATTCTTTTTCACCATACACCGTAGGGTGGATTAGCGAAGCGTAATCCACCAATAATATATAGCTCCATTCCTTTTTCATTCGATGTTCGATGTTGAACGTTCAATGTTCGATGTTCATCTGTTCATTTGCCTCTTCTTTATCTAAAATGCACATTGATATTATGGTATCACATTGATACTATAATGTCATGGCACGAAAATTCAAACAACTGATTAAAGATCTTGAAAATGCCGGTTTTATTAATCGAGGTGGCAAGGGTCGCCATCGCAATTTTATTCATCCCAAAGGAATCGTCATTACGGTTTCCGGTAAACTCGGGGATGACGCAAAACATTATCAAGAAAGAGAAGTTGAAATTAAAATAACGAGGTCGAAAAAATGAATAAAAAAGACCATTTTTTAAAAATTGTTGAATGGTCGGAAGAGGATCAATGCTATGTTGGTTCAATTCCTGGCTGGATTGGTAAATGTTGTCATGGTGACGATGAAGAAAAAGTTTATCATAAATTATGTCAAATCCTTGAAGAATGGATTGATATTTATCAAGAAGATCATATCCCTTTACCTTCAAGTATTGCCGCAAAGAATTTTTCTGGAAAATTTCAATTACGAATTGATAGTGACTTGCATAAAGCACTTACTATTCGGGCAATGCAAGCAAATGAAAGTTTAAATAATTTTTGTGGAAAAATATTAAAAAAAATAATTTTACAATCTGATGTATCACGGACTGACAATCGCATTAAGAGAGACTAAAAAAAGTCAGCACTTTTTGAGTATAGGGGCCTACCCATTAAAGGACGAGTCAAGTAAAAAACACCTATAAGCGCCGTTATATTTTGATTTCAATTAACC
>JAGGYV010000353.1 GCA_021162325.1 Desulfobacteraceae bacterium
GATATAAATTGCCATTGGCAGACAGTATTATTTATGCAACCGCTCAAAAATTTGATGCGGTAGTATGGACTCAGGATACGGATTTTGAAAACTTGAAGAAAGTCAAGTATTTCCCTAAAATATAGAGGGGGGGCAAATCTTTAATCTTGACAAAAATACGGTGTTTTCCTTTCGACGATTATCAGAAAAAATGGGGTCAGACCTCAATTGTCAATGCATACAATAGTAATTGAAGGTGTTGAAAAGTATCCGGTTTTGGCCAGATACGTCCGCGAATTGGATCAACTGCCCTTAAAATCGGCCTTGATTTTATGTAAAACATAAAACACTTTGACAGATTGCATAAAATGTGGCCGGGTGTAATATGATTTTACGAGACGCGGAAAAAACTATTCGGGATTTGCTCCGTGGGTTTCCGATTGTAACCATTACCGGTCCCAGACAATCCGGTAAAACCACGCTTGCCAAATCCGTATTTTCTGACAAACCATACGTTTCGTTGGAAGATCCGGATACTCGTCTTTTCGCCCGGGAGGACCCCCGATCATTCCTTGAACGTTTTCCTGATGGCGCAACGTTTGATGAAGTTCAACGTTGCCCGGAAATACTCTCTTATCTCCAGACCCTGGTTGATGCCGATCAACGCATGGGGCTCTACCTTTTGACAGGATCACAGCAGTTTGGGCTTCTGTCGGTTATCAGTCAATCACTGGCCGGCAGAACAGCTTTTATCGAGCTTTTGCCTTTTTCCCTGCCGGAGCTCAAAAGGGCGGAACTTTTGCCGGATTCCACGGATTCCGCGCTCTGCAAGGGCTGCTATCCGCCGCTTTATGACCGGGATATCTCACCTCAATCCTGGTTCAGTGCCTATACGACTGCCTATGTTGAACGCGATGTGCGGCAGATCCTTAAAATTCAGGATCTTGAGACATTCCAAAGGTTCATTCGCCTCTGTGCCGGCAGAACCGGACAATTATGTAATTACTCCTCGCTGGCAACTGAATGCGGTATTACCCACAACACCGTTAAAGCCTGGCTCTCCGTGCTTGAGGCAAGCTATATCGTCTTTCTTTTGCGTCCGCACCACGCAAATTTCAAAAAGCGGTTGGTCAAGATGCCCAAACTCTATTTTTATGATGTCGGACTGGTTTCGTGGCTGCTTGGGATCAGAAATCCGGAACAGATAATAACGCACCCTCTGCGTGGGGAGATCTTTGAAACTTTTATTATCTCTGAACTTGTTAAGTCCCGTTTTAATCAAGGTGAACGAGCGGATCTCTTTTTTTGGCGAGACAGTAACGGCAATGAAATCGATGTGATTTTTGATCAGGGCGGTAAACTTATGCTGCTGGAAATAAAATCAGGTAAAACGCTGACCAAAGAGTCAACCGTCGGCCTGAAAAAATGGCTTTCTCTCACGAAAAATGAAAGTATCGCTCCCACATTGATTTATGGCGGAGATGAAAGCTATAAATATGGTGACATTCAAATTACCAGTTGGCGGAAAAGCGGAGATATCTTGCCCGGCCAAATGGGGGCAAATCTTTAACCTTGATAAAAATACGGCGTTCCCCTTTCGGCGACCATTGCCCCTTGGTAATAAATTAGGATGCTTTTTATTTTCGATCAGGCCTTGACAAAATGACTTTATCTTTGTAAATTGAAATTATGACTTACAATTTACAAAGTTATATCGAGAGATTACTGACCGAGACTTTACGCTGGTCATTAGCCAATTTCTCCGTAACAGCACTTCTTGGGCCGCGTCAATGTGGCAAATCCACCTTGGCGCGCCATGTGGTAGAGGATTATGAAGATGCTGTATTCATTGACCTTGAAAAACCATCCGATCTCAGGAAGTTGGAGGACGCTGAATTTTTTTTCCATACTCAGAAAGGAAAATTATTATGTATTGATGAGGTTCAGAGAAGGCCGGAACTTTTTCCGCTTCTGCGGGTGGTGGTAGATGAAGATCGTCGACCGGGGAAGTTCCTGATTTTAGGTTCGGCTTCTCCCGATCTTATCAGACATGGTTCGGAAACCCTGGCCGGACGGATCCATTTCCTTGAGTTGACACCATTTACCTATGATGAGTTGGTTGTCGCTGATCGTTTGAAATATCAGGATCCAGCTCGAATATGGGTGCGAGGCGGTTTTCCCGAATCGGTGCTGGCTGTAAATGAGAATGTCAGTTTGACTTGGCGCCAGGATTTTATCCGCACTTTTCTTGAACGTGATATTCCCCAGTTTGGTTTTTCCATTCCAGCAACGACCATGCGACGCTTTTGGGTTATGCTGGCCCATTTCCATGGTCAGGTTTTTAATGCCTCAAAACTTGGCCAGTCCCTGGGCGTGACCCACCCGACAATTCGCAAATATCTGGATATCATGGAACAGACCTATATGGTCCGTATCCTTTTACCGTTGGCGGCAAACCTGAAAAAGCGCCTGGTGAAAAGTCCTAAGATCTATATCAGGGATAGCGGCATCCTGCACGCCTTGCTGGAGATCAGAGATATTGAAGATCTTTTGGGCCATCCGGTTGTTGGAGCTTCATGGGAGGGATGGTGTCTGGAACAGATTTTAGCGGTTATGCCGGATTGGCGACCTTGTTATTATCGAACCTCATCAGGTGAGGAGATAGATCTTATCCTGGAGCGTGGTCGTCGACGACTGGCGTTTGAATTTAAAGCGTCCATGTCGCCTAAAGTTTCACGTGGTTTCCCGGCAACGCTTGATTTGTTGCAGCCGGAACGGACATGGATTGTTGCTCCGGTACGAGAAGGATACCCACGGCCTCATGGAGTGACGGTTGCCAACATGGAAGAGGTATTGAAAGATTTGCGAGAAATAATGCTTGACGGTTAGAATTAAACTTTTTACCTTTTTATAGGTTCCTGGTAATGATTTTCCAGGGGCCTTTTCTTTTGCCTTTAAGTTTTCCTCCTTGACTGTCGAACAAGTTGATGTGATAGGTAGCAAATCAGGGTAATCCTCCCGAAAAAATCATTTATAGAGGTTGTCAACGTGGAAAAACTTTCATTCGTGATTCCGGCCTATAATGAGGGAAAGAGTATTGCTTCTGTGGTTACGCAATTGGCGGACAAATTCCCGGAAGCGGAAATCCTGGTTGTTAATGATGGCTCTGACGATAATACCAAGGATGAAGCGATAAAGGCAGGTGCCCTGGTTTATTCCCATCCTCATTGCATGGGGAATGGTGCTTCCGTTAAGGATGGTATTCGTTATTGTTCAGGAGAGATTATTGTCTTGATGGATGCCGACGGGCAGCACAAACCGGAAGACGCGGAAAGGTTGCTTAAATATATTACCTCATACAATATGGTGGTTGGGGCGCGGACAAGCAGCTCAAAAACCGTGTGGTATCGTGATCTTGCCAATACCATATATAACCGCTTGGCTTCCTATATGACTGATTTCAAAATTGAAGATTTGACTTCAGGTTTTCGGGTTTTCAGAAAAAGTGAAGTGTCTCAGTTCCTGTATCTGTTTCCGAATGGATTTTCTTATCCTACGACCGTGACCATGGCCTATCTGCGCAGTGGGCGATCAGTGCACTATGTCCC
>JAGGYV010000238.1 GCA_021162325.1 Desulfobacteraceae bacterium
AATACGTATTCCAAAATCTAAGCACCGAAGCAGGCAAGATTTTGCCTAAAAAATATGCCGGGCTCGGTGAGCTTGTATCAATTGATGGCTCTTTGATTGATGCTGTGCTTTCAATGTACTGGGCAGATTATCGGAAAGGATCAAAAAAAGCAAAAGCTCATGTTGGCTTTAATCGTGTTCAAAACCCTGTGGGTTAATATTTCCCCGGTTTTCAAGGAAGGTATACGGCGGCGGGATGTCGTTAAATCAGTCAAGACCTGAAAAAATCAAATCATTAAAGCCCGGCAGGACTTGAAAAATGAAAAAAATCTCATTTTTGATTTTTGGCTTGATCGTCTTCGCATTGTCCTGTTCTGATCCCGGTGATCCGGAAAAAGTACTGGCACGGGCCCGGCAGCACTTTCGGCAAGGGAATTATGAAAAATCCCTCCAGGACCATATCTGGTTTCATCACAATGCGTTAAAATACAAACCGTCACTATACGGCATTCGACTATCGTTTGCCTTACTGGACTGGATCGAACTGGGAAAAAAATATCCAAAAGCACACAATGAATTAATCAATATCCGGATAAAAAAAACAAAGCAAATAAAGAATAAACGCGGCACCCTGGAACTGTTTCATGATGTAAAATCAATTAACAAGTATTTGAATGAAAGCCAGAGGACGGTTGCGCTATTAAAAGAAATGGTGAATTGCGACTTTGAACTGGCAAAAAAATGCTATCGCCTGACAAAAGATGATTTAATTGCCTTCCAGGAATTCGAACTCTGCAACCGGCTCATGAAAGCGCCCATGTTTATTGTCCGGGACATGAGAAAACGCCTGGATCAAAACATCCAGATCTATAAAACCAATCAATGGGCGGATGAAGCGCACCTGAAATGGACCATTCAATATTACCTGGAAGAAGCGGAATACACGCTGATCGTTCTGATAAAAAACAATCGCTTTGTTGAGGCTAAAAAATTTTTACTTGAAGCTTCCAAAAACATTGATATTGCGAGGATTAAAGAAGGACTAACCCGCCTGAGAAATAAATATATAGAAAATTAGTGACCAAACGACTGACAAACGATACGGCCCGAATATGAAGATCAATAAAGGAGAAAATTCGCCATATTATTACAGAAAAAAAATCGCATATTAAAAGGCTGTAACTTCTCAATAAATCCGGGCGGCTTACGACCATCGTCGCTACAACTAATTGAAATCATTGAAGGCCGATTCCTGGAACGATCGTTTTGCCCTGACTTATTGAGAAGTTACAAAAGGCTCACCGAACTCATTGATTTTTAATATAAATTCGGGATATTATTTTTTTTGCACAAAGCGCAGCGTCTTTAATTTTTTCCAAATAATGATTTTTTTGATCTCCGGTATCAATTTCCTTCTCCAGTCGTGAAATGTTATCTAACATGACTGAAGTTATTTCATCAAAATCCCGAAAAGTTTTTTCTGACAAATTTCCGATTGGTTCATGGGTTTTTTCCTTCAAATTTTCTTTCCGCTTTCTTGCCTGGCGGGTGATATCCTGCCCAACAGCTAGAAGCCCAACGATTTTTCCGTTTTCATCCTTTAAAGTGGAATCAAACCACACGATTTCCCGTTTTTCACCGGATTTGGTGATAATTGAGGACATGTTTCCCGTAGGAATTTTTTGATTGTTTTTTTGAGATGATGCGTTGGAAAAGTCATTGCGGCCGTTCGCAGGGGCAAACACATCCATCCAGTATTTGCCTTTCACATCTTCTAACAAATATTCGGAAACCATCTCCATGTATGGATTAAACCGGATGATGCGGCCTTCTGTATCAAGGATCAGCACGATGCCCGGTGCGGCATTAAAAAGGCTTTCGGCAAAATCGCGGCTTTTCCGCAATCGGTCTTCAATTTTTATGCGCTCGGCCATTGCCATTTCAAGGCCCATCTTTTCTTTATCCAGGGCCAGCGTTTTTTCTTCCAGCTTATTGATCAGTCGTTCACTGTATAATTTATATACCTCTTTCTGATCATTATTCTGAGATTCGGGGATATTAATCTTTCCATTGAAGACGTTTTCAGTCACCTGGGATATGGTATTTAAAAATTGTTTATTACGAAATGGCTTGGCAATAAACGCTTCGGCCCCGAATTTTATGGATAAATTTTCATCTTTTTCATCCGTGTATGTTCCGGAACAAAAAATAAATGGAATGTTTTTCAATTTATTGTTTGCTTTGCATTCCTGGCATAGATGATATCCATCCATCACCGGCATGAGAATATCTGATATGATCAGGTCTATGTTCTCTGACTTTAATTTTTCAAGCGCTTTTTCTCCATTCATTGCCTGTTCGACTTCGTAGCCGTTGTTTTCAAGCACTGTTTTCATCAGGGATAAATTTGACAGGTCATCGTCAACAATCAGGATTCTCATTTCTCTCCTCTTAAGCAGTACTTTAAAACATCAATCGTGATTTATTTTTATGCTGCTTAAGGTAATTTTAATTATTATCAATAACTTTGCTGAAAAAGTCAAGCGAAACGAACGTATGATGCACGGCAGCGTCTATCCGTTTATAGGCTGTTTTGCAGGATTGACATATGATTCGGTTTTGGGTATATTTTGCCGTAATAAAATCAATGATGTAAGCGGTTGTTCCATAAAAATATATTAAAAAAGGGGTGTTATGAATAAGCAATCATTTTGGCAGGCAATGATGGCCGGCAGTGTTTTTGGCTGGGTGTTTATTTTTTGGGGCGTGTTTTTTCCTTTTGACGGGGGTGTTATAAAATTTCTCTGGATAGGTATTTTGCTGGGATGGACAATCCTGCACCCCCTTGAACTGGCCATCTCGTTGCCTTTAGGTAAGGAAAAAGGCCTGACACCGGAACGGATTTTTGTTAAAACCATGGCTTTTGGTTTTACCTGGTGGCTGCCATTAAAATGGGGCGTTTTTGACGTGTAATTAAAGCTATTTTTAAATAACTATTTTATAACATTTTGGAATAATTGATAATTTATTTTTCATGCAGTGGCGATACGTCACCATGAAACGCTTTTTATAAATTTTATTTTTTTATTTGTATTTCAGCAGATATTTCCGAGCATCCGGGTTGCCGAGATCCGCAGCGGTCCGGATATACTCCATGGCTTTTCCGGATTCGCCTTTTAACAGGTAAACCCAGCCCAAGCCATAGTGGTAATCGCCATTATCCGGGGCCAGCGACAATGCCTGGTTTAAAGCAGTGATGGCCTTGTCGTAATTTTCCAGAGATGTATAGGAAAGGCCCATATTAAAAAGAGTCCGGGGGTTGTTCGGCGCAATTTGAAGTGCTTTTTTATAAAATTTTATTGCTTCTTTATCATTGCCGTAAGTGGCATACAGCAATCCTTTGTCCAGCCAGAATTTGGAGGGGTCCTTTTTTTTGGGTTTCAGCTTTTTAGATTTCGGTTTTTGCCCTTTTTTTAAAAAAGACTGATCCGCACCATATATATTTTCATTTTCAGCGGCCATGGATGCAGCACTGGCTTGTTTAAATGCCGAAACCAAAGACCTGATATCATCAATCTGAATAACATATTTATTGCGGAGTTTGCCTTTTTCGATATCAAATGTGTAAATAAGGCTACCCAGGTTTGATAAATTCATATTCATGCCGGAGTCCGTCTCGGGAATCATTTTCCGGACGGCGTCAAGATAGGCGCCTATGTCGAGATCCATTTTCATCACCGGCCCGTCATAGGGTTGTTTCTCAAGCGTAAGGGCAATTTTTATCAGTTTTTTTAAACGTTCATCCGTTGAAGCGGTCAGGAGCAGGTTGTTAACCACTGTTGTGCGGAGATGAAATTTTATTTTATCTGCTGCCGCAGGGTCCGACATGATTACCGGTATTTTACCATTTATCCCGAATACTTTATTCCCGTACAGGTTACTTTCTGGTGTTTTCGAAAAAATATTTTTGATCAGTTTACCATGGGCTTGCTGATTATAAAAATTTGCCATTTTTTTACCATAGTCCATCATCCAGGGTAAATAGACGGACGCCAGAAATTCGGCACCTGTTTTTTCAGAATCATTCAAAACAGCGATCATTTCAATATCCATGCCCGTATCATTAAATGATACCCCGCCAGCCACCTCTCCGGTAAAGTGTGATGCCATACTTCCAATGTCGGTCAAATCTATCCCGATTTTTTTGTAAAATTCACCGAAAATTTCATTAAAAAAAGTGATCATGCCTTTAACATCATAACGGGTGGATTTAAAATTGATATGATGTTTTGGCGTGTATTTTCCCATGCGGCTGGTTTTGCTTGCCGCATTTCGGGAGAACAGTTTTGAAAGGTCTGTTTTTTTAAGTGCAAGGGCATCTGAAAAAATAATTAATTCAGATGCGGAGATATCCATTCCCATGGAAAAAGTTTCAACCTGTTTTGCCGCTTTGATCAGGCCGTTTAATAGCTTATTGATATCTTCCGGTGTGAAATCATTTGTGGGATCTTTGAGTAAAGTCGTCTGGTCAGCCATCTTGGCGTCAAGCTCCAGCAGCATTTTCTGGATTTGACGGTCCGCCTTGTTCAATAATTGACTGGCAGCGATCTCCATTGACAGCAGTCCATCCTGTTTTTTCAACGATGCCCGGGCAAGGTCATGCGCCATTTGAGCGCTAATAACACCCCCCTCACCCGGGGGGAGAGAGACAAGATAATAATCAATTTTCGATACGGCACCATATGAAATATGAAAATCTTCATTTTGCCGGATATAGGGGATCAGCGCTGCCATAACCGGTTTTGCATCGCTGTTCATATTCTCAAAATTTATTCCGATGACAATGGATCGGTTCGGGTCAATCCAATCTGTTCCGAACAGGACGGAGCGAAGAAAAAATGAAGGCGCAGATGTCGGCTGGTCAATATCCACCGCAGCCATGTTGTCGATGACATCGATTGCCTGATGCAGTCGGCTGATTTTTATAATTACATCCGGGCGGTCTGCCGCTTTTTCAGAGGCATTTACTGAAATGCAGGAAAAAAAAATAAAAAAAACGATAAAAAAAACGGATAGGATAGAATGTCGATTCATTGTATTTTCCTTCGGTTATGAAACAATTTGGTACAGGAAGGGTAACACCTCAAGATGTTAGTATTTTAATGTTGTGTAAAACAAAAGTCAAACAGTTTGAAAAGATAAGGACTTTCAAGCAGATCGATTAAATCGATTTAAAAATTAATTGGTTTTATGGTATTAATTTTTTTCTTTCGGTATTGAAATTATCATTTATTTATTGATACATCTAATACACTTTATCATAAAAAAAAATCAGGCAGTTTAACAGGAGAAATAAACCATGCATTATGAAGGAAATATGATCCGCCCGCCAAGCGAAGCAAACAGTATTCTGCTTCAGGCTACTGTGGGATGTTCTCACAATAAATGCACCTTTTGCGGTGCCTATAAGGGCGAACGGTTTAAAATAAAAACAGATGACATCATCCTGGAAGATATCGCGTTTGCTGCTAAATACTGTAGAAATCAGGACCGGCTGTTTATCTGTGACGGTGATGCGCTGATCATCCCTCAAAAAAGACTGGTGATGATTTTAACCCAAATCAAAAAGCAGCTTCCCTGGGTAAATCGTGTCGGTCTTTATGCGAATGCCAAAGGGATTAAGATGAAAACCGAAGAACAATTAAAAGAACTGCACAAACTTGGGCTTGACATTGCTTATATGGGTCTTGAAACTGGCGATGATGTGACCTTAAAAAATATTCGAAAAGGGGCCACGTCCGACACCATGATCGAAATGGGAAAAAAAATCCGCGCCGTTGGTATCAAACTTTCCATTACCGTGCTGCTTGGTATTGCCGGTCGGGAACGTTCTCAGGTCCATGCAGAAGCTACCGGAAACGTTTTATCCGCCATTGATCCGGAATATGTCGGGGCACTCAGCCTGATGCTGATCCCGGGCACACCGATGTATGATGAATATGAATCAGGAACATTTCCCTTAATTGAACCCGCCGAAATGCTTCAGGAAATTCGGACCATGATCAAACATACCGATTTATCAAACGGACTATTCCATGCCAATCATGCATCCAATTATCTGCCCATCCGGGCAAAATTTCCAGAAGACAAGAAAAAAACACTCCATTTAATCGATGAAGCGCTTGGGGGGCGGGTGGCACTTAAACCTGAATTTTTGCGAGCTTTATAAAAATATTTCCCAAAAACGCAAAGAACAGGCGATAAAAAGATTCACCACAGAGGACACAGAGATCATAGAGGGAAAAATTTAAAGTAAAGTTTTTTCTCTGTGTCCTCTGTGGTAAAAAAAACTTTTTAGAAACACAAAAAAATTTTATACCCATAACAAAAGGAGAAAGAAAAAATGAACGAACGTCCGGCCGGATTAGAAATTGATACTCAGTGCGTGAACACCATCCGCACCCTTTCCATGGATGCGATCCAAAAAGCAAACTCCGGCCATCCCGGTGCTCCGATGGGTCTGGCAGCGGCGGCCTATGTTTTATGGACCCGCTTTTTAAAGCACAATCCCCAAAACCCGGACTGGCATGACCGGGACCGGTTTGTCCTGTCCGGCGGCCATGCCTCTATGCTGCTTTACAGCCTGCTTTACCTGACCGGTTACGGACTGACCCTTGATGATATTAAAAATTTCAGACAATGGGGCAGCAAAACACCCGGGCATCCGGAATTCGGCCACACAACCGGCGTCGAAACAACGACCGGCCCGCTGGGCCAGGGAGTTACCAATGCCGTGGGAATGGCCATGGCCGAACGTCATCTGGCCAGCCTGTTCAACCCACCCAATGATCAAACCGGGCATGACATTGTTAATCACAACACATTTATGATGTGCGGCGACGGGGATATGATGGAAGGCATCACTTCAGAAGCCGCCTCCCTGGCAGGACATCTGGGACTTTCAAAATTAATCTGCCTCTATGACGACAACCGCATTTCCATTGAAGGAAGCACGGACATCGCGTTTACGGAAGACGTTACTTTACGGTTCCAGGCCTACAACTGGCAGGTGATCACGGTGAAAGACGGGAACAACCTGGATGAAATCAGCCATGCCATAGATGCGGCAATTAAAGAAACAGATAAGCCGTCCTTGATCAAGCTCCGGACCCATATCGCCTTTGGCAGCCCCAACAAACAGGACACCGCAGATGCCCATGGTGCACCATTGGGGGAAGAGGAAATTAAGCTGACAAAAGCATGCCTGGGCTGTCTGCCGGATGAACAGTTCTGCGTACCCGAGGGGGTGCTGGATCATTTCCGTAATTCAACTCAAAAAGGGGCGGAAGCTGAAGAAAAATGGAATTCTCTGCTTGATGCATATAAAAAACAGTTTCCGGAACTGGCAGAACAATGGTCATCCATGATGAACGGGTCATACAATGACCAGTGGGAAGCCGCGCTTCCGGATTTTTCCGACAGCAAAGGCCCGATTGCCACCCGAAGCGCCTCTGGAACGGTTTTAAATGCCGCAGCAGGCAAAATTCCGTCTTTAATCGGCGGTTCCGCAGATCTTGCGCCGTCCAATAAAACGTTCATCAACGGCTCGCCAGATTTCCAGAAAGACAATTACAGCGGCCGGAATATCCGTTTTGGTGTTCGGGAACATGCCATGGGCGGTATCTTAAACGGCATGTGCCTGCATAAAGGATTGCGGCCGTTTGGCGGCACCTTTCTGGTTTTTGCCGACTACATGCGGTCGGCCATCCGCCTGGCCGCCCTCATGAACCAGCCGATCATCTATGTGTTTACCCATGACAGTGTGGCTGTGGGTGAAGACGGCCCGACACACCAGCCGGTGGAACACCTGACATCTTTGAGAATGATTCCGGATCTGACGGTGATCCGACCGGCAGATGCCACGGAAACTGCTGCCGCGTGGCGTCATGCCATCAAGTCCACGGATAAGCCGACCGCCCTGATTTTAAGCCGCCAGAAACTTCCGGTCATTGACCGAAGCCAATATCCATCATCTAATCTGCTGGAAAACGGGGCCTATGTGCTGCTCGATTCAGACGGCACACCGGATGTGATTCTTATGGCTTCAGGATCTGAAGTCAGCATCAGCCTGGAGGCAGCTGAAAAACTGGTTAAAAAAGATGTGGCCGTAAGAGTGGTAAGCATGCCCAGCTGGGAGCTGTTTGACAAAATGCCGCAAGCGTACAAGGACAAAATACTGCCGCCGGCAGTCAAGGCCCGTGTAGCAGTGGAAGCCGGTCTTCCTTTGGGATGGGAAAAATATACCGGGGATGGCGGCACGATTATCGGCATATCCACATTCGGCGCTTCAGCACCCGGTGCTACAGTTTTGAAAAACTTCGGGTTCACCGCCGACAATATCGTTGAGACGGCTTTAAAGGTAGCTGGAAGGTAGAAGGTAGAAAATAAGGTAGAAGGCTGAAGGGTATAAGGCTAAAGGTTTCTTTTTTAAATGCGTAGGCCGGATTAGCGCGTCAGCGCGTAATCCGGCATTTATGAAAGGCAGAAAGAATCACGACATCCGGTTCCCACGGAGGACCGTGGGAACCAGAAAAAAATAGAAGACCAACGCCATTAACTTAATGGCGTTGGTCTTTTTTATAAAAAATGTCGAATATCGAACAAGGAATTTCCAACCGAAGAAGTAAAAAAAAATACATCAAAATTCGATATTCCTTGTTCGACATTCTGCGGTTCATTTTGAAAAATTATTTAAAATAATACTGAGGTACAAGATACCACGGAAAAAGATGCATTATAGATTGAGACTGAAACGTTTCTTTTTTTCCCTTCAGCCTTCAGCCTTCTACCTAATCTCCTCTTTAACCAACTGCTTCAGCCTTGCCAGTTCATCCCATTCAAAATTGGATTGGCGGCAGGGCATAATCGCATTATTGGTAAATATCGGATCAGACGCCAGATCATATCGGGAGGCGGCAACAGCCGCCGCCCACATTTTTGTATGCGGAATCGGCGTATAATACGCAAGGGTCGGCGTGATACCGCTCTTTTTAACTATTTTGATTGAACGTTCAACAGATTCCATATTCTGCCCGGGAAGCCCTGCCAGCAGGTAGGCCCCTACCTGTTCTTTTTGGAATCCGGCGGCCAGCAAATACGAAACCGCTTGAATAAATTCGTTTTCTTTTACTTTTTGGTCGATTTCCCTTTTCTCAAATTCTAATGTTTCAAGACCCAGACGGAGTGTTTTGACCCCGGCGGCAACCATCAATTCCGCAATTTCCGGGGTTATCTCCCGGATATGAACCGCATTGGGGGTGTGAAAATTCAAATTCCGACCGGTTTTGATTATCTGTTTAAACATAGGGACTGCATGTTTTTGCGCATTGACCAGCAACGCATCATCATAAAAGGCAAAATCCGTTACACCACAAAAATCCTGCCAAAAAATTATTTCGTCAACCACCCGGTCGGGATCCATCAGCATCCGTTTCGGCTGAAGAATATTTGACGCACAATAAGAACAGGAAAACGGACACCCCTTTGATGTCAGCAAGGGAATATAACCAATTTTGTGCTGCAGATCAAATGCCGGGTATGGATAAGAATTAAGGTTCTCCGGATCAAATTTCAACGCACTCGAAAAACCCGTCACTTCTTTGATGAGGTCAAGTACCTGCGTCTCCCCCGGCCCGGCCAGCACATAATCCGCCCCGGAATGGGACTCCGCATGATCATAACACAGGGTCGCATAAATCCCGCCAACTACGATCGGCACATCCGGATAAATCGAGCGAATCGCCCGGATGGTTTCAAAAAGGCCCGGATACCAGTAGGTCATCAGACAGGTCACCAGCACCATATCCGGCCTGGGAAGATCATTTAAATCCTGTTCAAACCACTGAGGCAAAATGCCATACCGGGAATAATTCCTTTGAATGGATTCCAGGCCTTCAGGCGGTGGTATCAGCGTTTTAACATAGGGGCCCCGACCGTTTCGGGCCATAGGGTCCTGCGACTTACCGGCTTGTGGATGAAACCTGTCCTGACAATCAATATATGATACCGAAAGCCCCTGAAGGCGCAGAATTGACGCAATAGACAGCAGGCCGATGGGTTTTGCCCAGACATCATAAGCGGCAAAATCATGGATCCAGGGATTAACGCAAAGAATATGTGGCGGGCGATGTTTCAAAAAATATCAGGATCATCATCAAAATACTGCATGGACGTTTTTTTAAGTTCTTTTCGGCTGAAAAGAATCTCATAATCAACGACTGCGGTTTTTTCGGAAATGGTTGCCACAATTTTCCGGCAGGCGGTTTCATCAGCCGCATGCACCATGGTATATAAATTATACGGCCAGTCTTTTGCCGGATTTCTCCGGTAGCAATGGGAGACCTGATCAAATGAAGCCATCCGTTTTCCCACTTCTTCCGCCCGGTCCTCGTCAACACGCCACGCGACCATGGCATTGGCAGTAAAACCGGTTTTCTGGTGACGAAGAGTGGCACCAAACCGGCGGATAATTCCCCTGTCATTAAGGTCTCTTAAGACAGATAAAACCGTTTCCTCATCCGTACCGACTTTTTCCGCAATCACACGATAGGGATATTTATCCACCGGCAAATCCCCTTGCACCAGCGCAATTATTTTTCTTTCCAGATTATTAAACATGTCAACTTTTTATATTTTGCAATAGATGAAAGTCAAGTAATTTCAATATATCCGGCTATCAACATTGACAATCTCGTAAAAAATCAGATTCCGATGGCTAAGTTAAAAGTTCCACCAATCCCATAAAATTTGGCAAGGCGTAGTGTTTTTTCAGACAAGAAATCATACATGTAGTATCTTGAGTGACTGAAAAACCGCTGCAACGCAGTAGATGGGACTTTTAACGACGCCATCAGATTTTTTCAGGAAACAGACGCTTTACATCCGATTCACATGCCCTGCAAACCCCCCGCTCGGTGATAAATCCGGTGACCAGGCGCGCCGGGGTCACATCAAACGCATAGTTGGCGGCCGGGCTATCTTCCGGCATCAGGAGGGTGTCACGGCTTTTGGGCGCACCAGGAATGTAGCGGATCTCATCCGGGTCCCTGATTTCGATGGGGATATCTGCAATGCCGTCACGAATCGTCCAGTCAAAGGTGGATGAGGGAAGAGCCACATAAAAAGGGATATCATTATCTTTTGCTGCAAGGGCTTTTAAATAAGTACCGATCTTGTTCGCCACATCCCCGGTATACGTGGACCGGTCCGTTCCCACAATCACCATATCCACCAGGTTGTGCTGCATGAGATGGCCGCCGGCATTATCCGTTATTACCGTATGCGGCACCCCGTACTTTCCCAGTTCCCACGCTGTCAGGCGGGCACCCTGGTTCAGCGGCCGTGTTTCATCCACCCAGACATGCACATTAATTCCCTTTTCCCGGGCCGCATAAATGGGGGCGGTTGCGGTGCCATATTCAATACAGGCCAGGCTGCCTGCATTGCAGTGGGTTAAAATATTCACC
>JAGGYV010000317.1 GCA_021162325.1 Desulfobacteraceae bacterium
CGCCCAACAGAACAACCGATATCAAGAGCTATTCCTTTTGTTGGTTTAAAAAAAGATGACCATGTCCGGTATGCATCTGTGGCATTCGGGTCATTTAAAAAATCACAAAAATGACTCAACAGATATGATGACAACATATTTTTTGACTTATATCCTGACGCATCAGAAATAACCGACATTGATTTTTCAGGTAAAATAACGGCCACTCCCTTATGAATGGGATACGCCCTTTCACAGGAAGCACATGTCAGTTCCCCCTCTATCACGTCATCGTCGGTTTCTGTTTTTATATTTAAGTCCAGAAAAATTTCATCCGCCAGACATTCCGGGCAAATTAGTTTTTCTTTTAACCATTTTTTCATTTTTCAGCCTGTTGTATTCTATATGCATTCTTAAAATTTATTTTTCTTGTGAAAATCAGAAAATTTTTTCAAGTTCAAGGCAGACGGCCATATTTTAGCCTTGGTTAAACCGAAGAAATACGTGTTTGTATTTTGAGGATTTAAATTTGAGTCCAACGCAGAAATTGGAAAAATTAGCGATTTTCTACACAACATAAATAATGCAGATTAAACCCGTCATGTTCCATCTCAAGGACTTCAATACTTTCAAAACCGGCTTCTTTTAGCATATCTTCTGCCTGTTCACGTCCCCACATCATGCCCAGCCCGGTGCCGTTATCATTCAATCCCACGGGCATGCAGTGCATCATGCTTACAGTGTATAAAAACGGTCCCATAGGGTGATCCAGATTGTCTGCATGATTTGAATAGGCTTTAATATCAATCATAGAAAAAAGTCCGCCCGGGGCCAGCATAGAATAAACACCTTTCAATGCTTCCAGGGGATGACTCTGATCGTGAATGGCATCAAAGGCGGTTATATAATCAAACTGCTGATAAAATCCCTTGTTTTCATCAATCTTTGCAGCATTCTGATTTTTATATTCTACATTGGAAAGTCCCATGTCCCGTGCCTCGAACCTTCCCACACGGATAGCGTCTTCATGATTATCTATCCCGACAAACGAACTTTTGGGAAAGGCGTCAGCCATAAGATTTAACGCAACACCCTCACCGCAGCCAAGATCACATACCCGAACACCTTCAGTCAGACGCGCTAATAGCTTGCCGTTATCAACCGACGGCAGAAAATCGGCAATCAGCCCCTGTCTGTGTTTGGCATTGGCAAGCTGGCCCATGAATTGCTGAAAATCGGGGTATTGTGAAAAAGGTATCCCTTCTCCTGTTTGAAAACCGTTGTTCACCGCTTCCATGGCACAGGAGGTGAGCAATGGAATTTCCTGGGTATAGACGCCCAGATTGTTGCTTCCTGACGTGCGGGTAAGAAAGGCAGCATGTTCAGACGGTAAAAAGTAGGCATCCTCCCCATCTGCTGTTCGGGATAATTCAATGATTTTGCCGGTCACCATGATCCCCAGCCATTCTCCAAGGTATCGTTCGTTCAGTCCTGATGCGGCAGCAATTTCTGAAACCGTCACTGGTTTATTCAAATCTTTAAGAACATCAAAAATCCGGTTTTTGTACCCAATAGCCATGGCCAGGTTTAAAGCGCCATTGTTGAGAATGTCCGTCATCCTTTGTGCAAACTCAGTCACTGTTTTTTTTAACTCCACAGCAATTATTTTATATTTTTCCAACAACTTTTATCTTCAGCAATGACCGAAAAATAGCACATACCGAAAAATTGTAAAATTCAACCTGCGACAAATTAATTTCATAATAAGATATGTCTGTTTTAAAAAATTTCAAATATATAAAAGATTTTATTCAACAATCAAACCATTCGCCCGAAGGAAATCCCCAGTTTGCGCATCCGGTGGCGCAGGGTGCTGGGGTGAAGTCCGAGGATTGCGGCAGCACCGTCGTTTCCCTGAATTTTACCGTTGGTTTTCTCCATGACCCGGCTGATGTGCATTCGGGTCATTTCATCCAGGTTCAATAAATCTTCTTCCGCTGGCAGGGGCATCGCCGGGCCGGGGTCGGGGTCGGGGACGCCTGTCGATAAATTATCAAAATCATGAAACCTGAGCGGTTCATTGGGATTTCGGGTCTGCTGGCGGATCAGTTCACGTTCCACCGTATTTTCCAGTTCCCGGACATTG
This sequence comes from Desulfobacteraceae bacterium, assembly GCA_021162325.1. Taxonomy (GTDB): domain Bacteria; phylum Desulfobacterota; class Desulfobacteria; order Desulfobacterales; family Desulfosalsimonadaceae; genus SURF-3. The sequence goes on from JAGGYV010000317.1 coordinate 2,126, forward strand.
CCCGGCCATTCATAATGCTGGAGCCGTTCCATTTCACCGGGAGCGGGAACCGGACGATGCTTGAGTTTCATTTCCCGGACTTTTCGCTCAATAAAATAATTCACTAAGGCTGGAATGTCCGCCTTTCTTTGCCGCAGGGGCGGGATGGTGATAGGAAATACATTGAGCCGAAACCAGAGATCTTCGCGAAACTCTTTTGACTGAATCAGTGAAGGCAGATCCCGGTTGGTGGCGGCAATAACCCTTACATCCACATCAATCGGGCCCTCCCCGCCGACCCGTTCAATCTCACGGGTTTCCAGTACCCGCAGCAGGCGCACCTGGGCTGCCGGCGGCATTTCACCGATTTCATCTAAAAAAATAGTGCCGGTGTGCGCCCGTTCAAATCGTCCCCGTTTTCGTTCCAAAGCGCCGGTAAACGCGCCCTTTTCATGACCAAACAGCTCACTGTCCAGGAGACTGTCCGGGATAGCTCCGCAATTCACCTTGATCAGGGGACCTTTGCGGCGGGGTGATGAATAGTGGATAGCATTGGCAATCACCTCCTTGCCCACCCCTGTTTCACCCAAAAGCAGCACCTGGCTGTTGAGCGGCGTGACCTGACGGACCTGTTCCATAACATTGCGGAGCCCGAAATGCTCGCCGATAATTTCATCACCAGAAATATGATGCAGTTCCCGGTTCAGGTATTGATTATCGTCCTTGAGCAAATTTTTCAGCCTTACGACTTCCCGGTACTGCAACGTATTGGACATGGCAATGGCCAAAGGATCATGCAACAGGGTCAGCAGGCGGGAATGTTCAGAACTTAAATTCATAGGATTTCGGGAATAAATCACCACATAACCCAGGCCCACATCCTGCACCTGAAGATTCAGGCCGATGCTTGAAACATCTCCTAAATTCAAGGCCATTCTGACTTCATGAGCCACCGGGGACTCAAATGCGTGGTCGATCTTAATGACTTTGCTTTGATTGGCTTCGAGGTACCTGATTGCCTCTTTTGACAGGGGAATAAAGAATCTCTTTGTTTTGATGGAAATATCCGATGCCTGTGCGATAATTCGTATGCCGCATAATTCCGGCTCATATATACAAAACCGAATACCGTTAATCGGTATGTATTTTTTTAAAAAGAACAGACAATTCTTTATGGACTCATCAATTTTCAGGCTGCCGCAGATTTGCATGGTGCATTCATGAAAAAATGCCATGTCATTGAATTTCATATCTCCCTCCAAAAATATCGTATATGGTATTTTTGGCATAAAAATATCATATATGAAAGCTTTTTATATCGCATGTGACATTTTTCTACCACTTTAATATTAACTACCTGAAATTAATGCTTATTTATTTTGGCACGATTCTGGCAGTATTACAATTCAAACATCACAGATACAAATAAAAAGGCGGATTCTGAGAGTCCGGCTTTGAATTGTCCCTGGAAAAAAATTTTTGCTGAAATGCCGTGCTAATGGAAATAACAAAAAAAAACAATGACAACTATGTGAAACACATCGAAATCATCAATATCAGGCTTTTTCATTTATCGGATTCTTTTTTGGTCAAAAAATTTTTTCAGCAGTTCCAAAAAAAATTGGGGATTACAGACGATAGTCATTTTCATGCCATACTTTTTCAAAATGCGGGTGTTGAAAATGACTGGTCGGTGCACCTGATCCATCCCCCAGGCAGCATGATCAAAGGACGGTCTGCGGCGGCATTGTTCTTAATGGAATTGTTTCGCCCTGTCGGCATGGTCAATCACGGCATGTGGTTCCCGCTTAGGGTTCATGAAGAAATTAATTTACATTTTAAAAAACTTTAATAAACATCTCCCGGTTTTCTCTTTAATTTTATTATCAGGGAATTCCGGATAACATATACTGGCATGTTAATAAGATTCAAACATCGTTTACAGGTACAAGTAAAAATACGGATCCTGAGAGTCCGGCTTTGAATTATCCCTGGAAGGGATTTCTCCCAAAAACCGAAAAATTTGAAGTTGAAAATGAACTAAAGCGCCTAAAATCAATCCGGATGGGCGCAACCGAATATGGGGCGGGCCGAAAGGCGAAAACTCGGGAAACCGTGACCGCTCCACCAATTCAAAACGGATAAGCCATAAAACCAGAAAGCACAGATTGGGTGTGTTTGCGAATATTCGTGTGTTTAGCGCAGTCCGGGGTCTGTAACCTCGTGATTTGCGTTTAAGCATCTGTATCATAGCATCAATAGCGTGATTAAATTGTTTTTGGAAAGATGGTGCAAGTTGTTTGTCCTACGGTTTTAGAGTTTGTGGCATATTTATTTTCTTGTAATGAGTTATTACAAGGCGCGCAGCGATTTTACTGTTTAAATGTCAAGAAAAAAATTAATGCAAAACGGTTATTTTTTTATGCAATTACCTTAGGATTGTGAATTTTATGAAAAAACTGGAAGAAATGCCCCCTGAATCAGAGCTTGACGAGATACGAATCAGGAATATTTTTAAAGTGGAGCAGGAACGGGTTGCAAGCAGATCGGTCTTTCCTTTTCCTGTCACCAAATGTGCCACTTATCTTAAAAAGCGCCGAATGGCCATTATTAACGGGGTGTTAACAGAAAATGAATCTCTGAATAGTTCCGTGGTTACCGGTGACCTGACCGCCTATCTGCCGAAGGGCCGCGCACATAATAAAAATTTAACAGACTTTCACAATCAGGATATTCCCGCTTACATGATGGCTCTCCAGGCCGAGGCGATCCTGAATTTTCCTTTTATGAAAGATGTGTTAAAAAATTATAAAACTCTGCCGGGCTACAGGATTCAGAAGTTTTTTCTTGAGGTGATCGTGAGGGTCGCCGCGCATTTTTTTCCGGATTCTGTGGTGCTGGGGCATAGCACCAAGCCGGAAATTTGTCTGGCGAAAGCGACCATTGCGAGTGATATGGGTTGTTTTGACCTTTATAAGGTGCTTGGAGAAGCGTATCCTGTCTATCATGCCGAGATAACACGTCGAATGCCCGCATATGTGGCGGAAAACATGGATGCGCTTATCAATGCAGGAGCGGGAAAACTTAAATCTCCGGCCGAGTTTTTTGTGTGGGGTAAAAAGCGGCGATTTCTTGGATTGCACCCGGTTATCGAGGTGCCCCAGAAGCATCTTCTGGGTGAATCTCCCTGGGTTTCCCAGGACCAGATAGCCAGAAAAGTAATCTGTCGGAAGATTCTTCAGGACGTGAAGGAATCATTGAAGATAAATCCGGAAAAACCGGTTTATGTCATTGATTTTGGTGGTGGCGTCGGTAATCTTTCCGAAATTCTGCTTAAAAAAATTTACTCAATACCGGATTCAGAAGATGGAATCCGGGAGTTGATGAAAAGAAAAGTTCGAATTATTGTAAGGGACGCCTCTGCGCGACAAATTAAGGGAGGCCGCCGGCGTTTTGAGAAAATGGAATCCGGATTAAACGGGGCCGGGATTCATCTTAGAGGAATTAATAGAAATATATGTTTTCTTGAAAATGATATTACCATTGCAATGGATTCGGCGGATCAATCTATAATCGAAGGAAAAACACCAGCCCAGGTGCTTTTATCAAAATGGCCGGATATGAATCTGGCGGACAGTCTCGTAATCGGCATGAGTGCTTATGTTTTAGGTGCTATTCCGAATGAATTTATGGAAAAAGTTGCAAATGAGATATGTCGCCAGTGCACAAAATTTTATGTTGTTGATTTTTCGTCTCCCATGTGGAGACCAAAGGCTTTTCTGGAGGATACGGGGAAATGGGGTGAGGCCTATTTGCGAGCGGTTCATGGGAAAACAGATGGATGGATGGATGCCATTTTACATCCCCATGCAAAATTAATGGCTTTATCCCCAGGGATTGCTTCTCAATATGCAGCATGGCCCGGGGTGGACGGACATAACGCCGGGTATACGATTCAGTCCGATGGCTTCCTGAAGGTTCCGAATATCCAGAGCCTGGCTGTGAAAATGCAAAAATTACACAAAAAAAATATTTATTACACTTCAAAGGTCAGGTTGTTCACACTAATTTATCTAGGGTATGCTGAATCCGGAAACATCGCATTAGCGGGCGTACCAGGCTGGATGGCTGATTATTTGATAGCGGAATAAAAATTAAATTCAAGAATTAATAAATTCCCAACAACTCTTTCTCAGA
>JAGGYV010000053.1 GCA_021162325.1 Desulfobacteraceae bacterium
ATTGACAGCATTTTATACAAAATTAAATAAATTTATACTATTTCTCAAATAATCACAAGAGGTGGGCATGGAAAAATTATTCAATCCAAAATCCATTGTAATTTTAGGCTTGTCAAAAAAATCATCGAACGTCCCCCGTATTATACTTGAAAATCTGATCCGCTGGGGATTTATGGGAAGAATTTTCGGTGTAAATCCAACTTCTTCGGATGTCCATGTCGACGGTGTACGGATGTATCAAAAAATTGAAGAGCTTCCTATTGTCCCCGATCTATGTGTTGCATTGATTCCCGCCAAATTTATTCCCGATGCTGTTGAATCCTGTGGGAAGTCCGGTATTTCCTGGATGGCCATTCCTTCCGGAGGATTCAATGAAACCGGTGAAGAAGGGAAAAAAATAGCGGAGCTGACCGTGGGCAATGCCAAAAAATATGGTGTACGGTTTGTGGGGCCAAATGGTCTAACGGTTGCCAACACATCTAATGGCCTGTGTCTTCCGTTTGTGCCACTTTATAAGCCGTTAAAAGGTGGTTTTTCGATTATCACTCAAAGTGGCGGTCTGGGACTGATGCTCTGGAATCTGATGAACAACGGGAATGTCGGCCTGGCCAAATTTGCGAGTATCGGTAACAAACTGGATCTGACGGAAATTGATTTTCTGGAATATTTTGGTGCGGACCCGGAAACGAATGTCATTGGCGTGTATCTTGAAAGTATTACAAACGGCAGAAAATTTATAGAAACCGCCTCTAAGATCAACAAACCGATTATTGTTCTGAAAGCCAATACAACATCAACCGGCAATATGGCGGCCATGAGTCATACGGCTTCAATCAGCAATAACGACGAGATTATTGATTCGGCATTTGAACGTTCCGGCATCATACGGATTTCAAGTTTTTCAGATTTTATTTCCATGGCCAAAGCGTTTAAACTGCCGCCCATGAAAGGCAACCGGATCATGGTCATGAGTCCTGCCGGGGGCTTTTCGGTTATCCTGGCAGACCTTTGCGAAAAAGCCGGTTTTGAATTTGCTGATCCCGGTCACTCATTTTACAAAGAACTTGAAAAATATTCCAATGCCGGGGTGATCAATTTTTCAAATCCCCTTGATATGGGTGACATCTATGATCCTGAAATGTATGCCCAGGTTTTTTTTTCCGTTCTTCATAATGACAATGTCGACGGTGCGATCTATCTGACACAATGGCCTACCATGCCCCGGGGCGAAGATGTTTTTACCAAAATGTTCAATACAGATCTTTCAAAAGAGGCCATCGGCGCCCTGCATTCATCAGGAAAACCCATGGGCGTCTGTCTTTATGGATCTGCCGGAACCATGATGCGAATCAAACAAAATATTGCCTTCCCGCTGTTTGACAGTCCGGAGGAAATTGTCAATTCCTTAAAAGCCCAGAAAGATTTTTACAAAAGGGGCCAGCAGAATGAATTTGAATTCAAACGTCCCACAGAATACGACCAGTTACAGGCAACCCGATGGATTGGAAACCATTCCGGCGATATCGGAGAAGAATCGTTGGATCTGATGACTAAAATCGGTGTTAAAACCGCTCAATCCCTTGTCGCAAAAAATCCGCAGGACGCCATTCATGCTGCAAACCAAATTAATTATCCGGTGGTGATGAAAGTCGTATCACCGGATGCGCTGCATAAGTCTGAAGCCGGCGGTGTATTTGTAAATATCAAGAACGATAAAGAGGTTGAAAAAGTATTTCAGCGCATCAAATCCAATCTGATCGATTACAACCCGGCGGCTGTTTTTGATGGCGTGCGTGTAATGGAAATGGCGGCCGATGGCCATGATATGTTTATCGGCGGAAAAGTTGATGAATCCTTTGGCCCGGTGGTATATTTTGGATACGGCGGAATCTACATTGAGATTTTTAAGGATATCGAAAATGTCCTTTGCCCTTCAAATACCCGGGAAATTGTTGAGAAACTACACCGCTTAAAATGTTTTAGCATTTTAAAAGGGACCCGTGGAAAAACTGCCGGAGATATTGATGCTTACGTTCATGCTATTGAGTGCGTTTCCCATTTATTATCAGAGAATAATGAAATTAAAGAACTGGATATCAACCCCATTCGCATTCTTCCTAAAGGCGTCGGTGTTATGGCGCTGGACGCCAGGATGAAAATTGACAAAAGCTGAGGACTTAAAAACACATTTATGCTTCATGCAATACAAGTCCGGATGGCAAGGATTCGCCAAAAATAGTACTTTCTTCTATGCTTGCCAGGGGCTTTACGGATGTTAAAAAGTCTGCTTCCCCTTTTAAATCCTTTTCCTTCAGCCATTGGATCACCTGATCCATCATCAGCGGATCAATATCACGCATACGGTCCCCGGTTTTTCTTGCCATCTGGGCAAGTGCCGCGCCGACGGGTTTTTGGTTTTTCCACTCTTTATCCAGTATTTGGGAAATCCATGCTTCCACTTCTTTGGGCGGCACCACCCGGTCAATAGGACCATATAGCAATTCCCGTGCACCGATTCTGGATATGGCCCACAACAGCTGCGGACGGCACTTTTTAGGTCGCAGTTCTGAAAGAAGAAGTCGGCCGAATTCGATTTTATCTTTCACGATCAATCTTTCCATGTTGGCAACTGCCATCCAGATTTCAATTCGTTCCTGATCAGGAATTCTGACCTTGGTTCCTTTTTTCGGCATTAAACGAGGTCTGAGATCCTGGATAAACTGTCTTTGTTTTCCGGAAACCAGGCCAGCGGCAACCCGGCGCCATAGAATCCACCATTCATTATTGACCTGCGTATTTTTTTTGTAATGAATCCCTTGTTTATTAATCTTCCATAATAATTGAATCCGATGATCATCCATTCCGTCACCAAATCCAGGACGCAGGCAATAACCAGCTAAATTAAGCCATCTGATCTCATGCTCGGGTGAGAAGTTTCTGGCATTGATGCCGGCAAGAAGCTCATCCCCCAGTCTTCGAATCACGGCCAGCGGCCATTTTTCTTTTTTCCGGGCAATCGTTTTGGAAATTGTTTTCATTAATTTAATTAATGTGGATGAATCGGAGTTTGCGGAAAATGACAATTGGATATCAGAGACCGCCGCATCAATAATTGCGGAATCAAAAACTTCATAATCCAGAACTTCTGGTTTCCCCGCCGTATCGCGCAACTGAAACTGGAGTCTCCAGCGGTGTGGCGTGGACAGGGAGCGGCACCATAAAAACAGGACCCCCATTTCACTGAATTCCGCTTCGATTTGTATGGGGATTTCCTTCTTAGTCCCTTTCTGGCCGAACTGAATTATTGTCTGTAACGGCGGCAAGGGGGTTAACGTATCATCAATTAAAATTTCATCCCCGCTTCGGTCACCGGAGCGATAGGTGGAACTGTATAAATCAAAATTCACCGGCTGATTGGCCAGAACCTGAAATTTTTTATCCGGTAAACAAATTTGCTCCCCTTCGTCAAGCCCTCTTTCAACCAGACAGACAGCAAATTTTTTATTTTGTCCGTCACCATTTTTTCTTTCAAAGCCAAGATAATACGAACGGGCACTGCCGCTGCCAACCCGGACACCTTTACCGATTTTAACCAGCCCGTAATATGCCGCACCAAGGGCAACGGCAAGATCCGGTGCTGAATTTTCAAGAATAGAGGGCCGTGTGGTACTGGTTTCGCCAAACCAATACCGAACGGAATCCTGAATTCTTTTTTGAATTAAATCAGATTTTAATGATCCGCCATTAAACAAAATAAAATCAGGAAACGGTTTTTTACCCAGAATTTTTTTTACATCATCTTTATGTTTTTCTAAAAAGAAACCGATATGACGTGTAATTGCCGGCTCGGTTTCATAAGGCAATCCAAACTCGGAAATGCCTTTTCGGATTTTTCCCATCTCCGGTTGATGGTTCTCAACCACAGGAAAAAACCCTTCCATTATAAGCGATTCTAATTTTGATCGCTTTAATCGGGCAGTCAGGGTGCCGCCGATCAGACGGCTCCCTTCACCCATCATGGTGATGGTTTCAGAATTAACACCGTCATTTAATATATTTTCCTTAGCCTGCCGACAAAGATGACAAAGGGTTTTCCATCGATCAGAACTCAAACGCCCGGATTGTTTAAACTTTTTTTCAATATACCTTGCCAGGGCAAGATCAATATTGTCGCCGCCCAGTATTAAATGATCCCCAACGGCAATTCGTTCAAATCTCGGTGTACCTTCGGTCTCCCGCAGCGTAATTAATGTAAAGTCACTGGTGCCGCCCCCAACGTCACATACCAGAACCAGTTCTCCCGGTTTGATAAAATCCTGCCAGTTGTCTTCGTGTTTGATTAACCAGCTGTAAAATGCCGCCAGCGGTTCTTCCAGCAACGTCACATTCCTCAAACCAGCCAGTTTTGAAGCTTCGATGGTCAGGTCACGGGCCACCTCGTCAAAGGACGCGGGGACAGTGATAATGATCATCTGGTTTTCAAGATACAACGCATCATCGTCGCCTTTGGTGCTGTTCCATGATATCCGGATATGTTTCAGGTAGGAAGCGGTTGCCTGTACCGGTGATATTTTATTAACATCGTCTCCAGACCCCCAGGGCAGAATTTTGGCTCTTCGGTCTGCGTTTGAATGGCACAGCCAGCTCTTCGCCGAAGACACCAGGCGGGACGGAATCTTTGCCCCATGATCCCTGGCAAATTTACCAACAAAATTAATCTCATCACTGATCCAGGGGAGTCGGATCGAATCCTCGGCAATATCATATTTACCCGGGATGTAACAAAAAGACGGAAGTACCGGCAATGGCGAAATCTCACCTGATCCGGTCAGCTGTAGCACTTTAAAGAGTTTAATCCCTTTATTTTTTATAGCATCATCCGTTAAATCAACATAGGAGACTGCGGAATTGGTTGTTCCGAGGTCAATACCAATAATATATTTTATGTTTTCAAGATCCAAGCTACTCCTGCTCCCGCACAGTAAATTCAAGTTTCCACTTTTGTTCATCTTTACCAGATTTTTCATCTTGGCCCAATTGATCATCTTTAACAGACACGCACCATAACTCCAGCGTTCCGATTTCCGTCACGTTAACTTCAATCGTCACACGGACAAACTGACCGGATTCTCCGTCAAGTGTCGTTTCAATGGAAGTAATTTCTTCAATCTCGTCCTGCCAGTCTTCAACGATTTCACCGGCAACATCGTTTTTGCGAATGGAAGAACCTAAAAAATCAAACCGGACCGGTTCCCCCACTGCCAGAACAAATTCCTTGTTTTTAAGGTTGATGTCCGTTCCTTCTTCCATGCCAAAAGACGCGACACACAATGCTTTTACAGGAGCCGGCATACCCGGAACCGCCGGCATTGATGCGGCAATGCCGATATAATAAGACCTTCCCAAGCCGCCACGAATCCGAACGCCTCTTCCGCGCAGAGCCAGGCCGTAGTAAGCCGCGCCGCGAGCAACTGCCAGATCAAAGTCATCAGAATTTATTTCCCTGATCAAATCAGATCCGTCACTCGTGCTCCAGGAATCAATCATACGAATGATATGATCGCGTATTTTTACAGACTTCATCACACCGCCATTGAACAAAACAGCCGTCGGGAGCGAATTTGAATCTTCGGTGTCGTTTTTCTGGTAATTTAAAAATTTCGCCAGATGACGAGTAACCGCAGGATCAGACTCGTATGACAATCCTGCTTCAGCAAGCCCGATTTTTTGAGTCTTTATCGGTACTGACGTAATTTCACAAATCGGGAAAAAACCATCGACAATTGAGTTTTCAATTTCATCTCTGGATATGGAAGACTTTATCGTGCCGCCGATCAGACTGGATCCTCTTCCTAAAATAGTTACCGGATGTTCAACGGTCTCAGGGTTTGACAAAATTTCTTCCTTGGCTTTACGGCAGCTGTGCACCAGTCCGTGCATTTGCCAGGAATCCAGGCGGGTTCCGGAATCCGCCATTTTCTTTGCAACCGAATAGGCTAGTGCCAAATCCATGTTATCTCCACCGACCAGCAGATGATCGCCAACAGCAACTCTTTCCAGAACCAGCTCTCCATTATCTTCATTGACATGAATCAGGCTGAAGTCGCTGGTTCCACCGCCCACATCGCAAACAAGTATCCTGTCCCCTTTTTTAACTTTTTTTCGCCATTGATTTTTTGAAGCGTCAATCCATGAATAAAAAGCCGCCTGAGGTTCTTCTATCAATGTCACATGGGTAAGTCCTGCATGACAGGCTGCCTGGAGTGTCAGTTCCCTTGCAACCGCGTCAAAAGAGGCGGGAACCGTTAAAAAAATTTCCTGATTTTCAATTTTTCGGCGCTCATCTTCTGAAGCCATCAGATGATTCCATGCATCACGAATGTGCTGGAGAATAAGCGAAGACGATTCAACCGGTGATATTTTAGATATGTCATCCGGACTTTCCCACGGCAGCACCGGTTTGTTACGGTCTATCAGGACATTACAGAGCCATGATTTACTTGACGAAATAAGCCGCGGGGGAACTTCCGCGCCTCTTTCCCGTGCAAATTCACCGACAATTGTTTGATTTTCATGATTCCATGGGAGCGACATACCGCTTTCTGAAATTTCATGACTTCCCGGTAAATAAATAAACGACGGTAACATACTTCGATTATCAACCACGCCCTCACTAATCATTTGCGGGATATGAAGAACCTTTATTTCAGGTGTCCGGTCGTCAGGTTGCTGGTCATCTGGTTTTTTGACATCAGATACTTGTGCTTCAGTATATGCAACAATGCTGTTCGTAGTTCCCAAATCAATGCCGATAATAAATTCTGGATTTAACACCCTATACTCCTAAAATATTAATGGCTTCGCAAAAAGCCCAACTTCTGCGTTGCGCTGCATCCTTCGCTGCTTCAAAGTACAACCAGCACGAATCATTGCTCAGGATTTGCGCATCTTGAATTTGGACTTTTTTCTTTGCCATCGAAATTTATTTTTTTCATAAGTTTGTTAATATAACCTGAAAAAAATTTAAATTACATAATCTGGTTATCCACTTCAGTTAAGTTCCATAAAAATCTTACTCAACACCATCGTATCTCATCAACTCCGAACTGACGCATTTTGCAAAATACGAGATACCAGAAAGTATTTTGCCCTGTAGGGGCCGCACATTTCAGCCCAGGGCAACGCCCTGGGGCTTTGGTTAATTGATTTTAGCCCTGAAAGGGCGTGACATGATTTTACCAAGCCCCATTAATTCATTTCATTAACATTTTGTTACGCCCTTTCAGGGCTGAATTTATTTTCTATCTGTTCCCGGGGCGTTGCCCCGGGCTGATATGTCATGCCCCTTCAGGGCTTTTCCTCTAACTCCCGGATAACCATTGAAAATTTAATCAATACATTTC
>JAGGYV010000176.1 GCA_021162325.1 Desulfobacteraceae bacterium
AAAAGTGTGAAGTGACTAAAGTGATCTAAAGTGCCTAAAGTTGTGGACTGCGCAAAACGCGCGATCATTTTTAACATAAAAATTGAAAATGCCGAAGGCATTAACCATAACTTTAGCTCACTTCAAATTTTAGTTCACTTTTAACTTTTCCGGTTTAGGCACTTTGGAAATATTTGAAAGGAAGAGGTCCAGTAATTTATTGTGGTCCGAATTATTTATTTCCAATGGGAGCTTTTTAATCGCCAATGCGCTGGCTTCGTCTAACAGTTCAGCCATAATGGTGTCTTTTGCCTGCGCAATTTGATGGACGGCTTTTAATTTTTCAACTTTAATAATATTTTTGCTTTGTATTTTGGCATCTTCAATGATTTTCTGTTTGGCGCGTTCGCCATCCTTCATAATTCTGGATTTGATTTGATCAAACCGGACACTGCTGTCTTTAATCATCGAGTGGGCTTTTTTTATTTTAGCGTCCAGGGCATTTTTTTGTTTTTGGAGCCGGTGAATCTGATCGGCCACCTCGTCTTTCTGACCTTGCAGAAAGTTCAAAAGAGGTTTTTTACCATACTTAACTATTATGAAAACCAGAATGAAGAAGTTGATCCATAGCATGATTTCATCGTATATCGGCCGCCATGAGGGGTCGGATGCAAATGCTGAAGAAGCCATAAAATGAATAAAGAAAAGTGAAGCAAAAAAAATACGCAGCCGGTTTTTGGATATGGTACAGTTTCTCATTGGGCCAGCCTCCGGTCCAGCACTTTTTCCATTATTACCACAGACAGTTTTACAGATTCTTTTTTAATTTCAGCTCTGGCTTTTGAAATCTGGCTGTTAATAAATTGCTGGCTTTCTTCTTTTATACCCATAATTTCTTTTCGCGATTCATCCAGAATTTTTTTGGCAAGGCGCGTTGCGTTTTCTTCCAGTTTGTCTTTGTGCTTACTGGCTTCCTTAATAGTCGCCGCCTCCTGAATTTTTAAATTATTGTTCATTTCCAAAAGTTGAGATTTTGATGATTCAATACCGTCGGCAATGCCGTCAATATGTTCTTTACGCTGCTGGATGGTTGCTTGAAGTGGTTTGAACATGATGCGGTTAATCAGAAATAGAAAAATCAGAAAAGAAATCAACTGAATAAACAGCGTTTCGTTGATGGTGATGAGTGCTGATTCATTAATGATGATATGATCCACTATGTAGCTGATAATTTGCATCTGAGGTCATCCATTAAATTATTTAAACAACAAAAAGCAGAAGCAATGCGATAACCAGCGCGTAAATACCTGTGGACTCTGAAACCGCCTGGCCGACCAGCATGGTACGGGTCAGAAGACCTGCTTCAACCGGATTTTTGCCGATGGCTTCGCACGCTTTGGCTGCGGCCAGACCTTCACCGACACCGGGTCCGATGGCGCCTAATCCCATTGATAAACCTGCTCCTAAAAACGCTGCTGCCTGAACAATATGCGTACCTTCAATAGCCATTGTTAATCCTCCTAACTGATTGTTATTGTATTTAAAAAATATATTGGAATTAAACTGTTTTCGTTTGAAATTTATATAACAAAAATAAGCACCAGGGAAATAACCAGTGCATAAATACCGGTGGATTCAGCCACCGCCTGGCCGACCAGCATGCTACGTGTCAGTTGAGCCGTAGATGATTCAGACCGGGATATCCATTTCACCGCACTTTGTGCTGTAAAACCTTCACCTATTCCCGGTCCAATGGCACCGATGCCCATGCATAATCCTGCGCCGAGTAAAGCCATTGATGACGCGATTGATTCGGCGGCTGGAAAACTTTTAAATATCAGGATACAGGCAATTAACAGCCCGTAAATCGCTGTGGTTTCTGTGACCGCCATTCCCAGAAGCATGACGTTGGTTGTCCGGGTGGCCGCCAGCGGTTGTCGGGCGATCCCTTCACAGCCTGATTTAGCCACAAGGCCTTCACCGATGCCGGATCCAATCGCGCCTAATCCTGAAGCAAATCCTGCGCCTATGATGGCGGCCCATGTTGGAGATACGGGTCTTCCCGTAAAGTCGACAAATAATAAGATCAGGGATGTAACAAGGGCAAAAATCGCCGGACTCTGGGCAATGGCGGACCCGGCCAGCATAATCGTGGTAATACGGTTTTTCATGCCCGGCTGTCTGACAATACCGGTGCAGGCTTCTCCTGTTGGGAGCCCGGATCCGATGCCGGACCCGATGGCACCGAGCCCCATGCATAAGCCTGATGACAGGAAAATTGAAATCGTCAACGTCGAAACATTTGAAAAATCAGCAAACAAAAGCAGCATCGCAATGATAAGGGCAAAGATAGAAGCGGTTTCCGCAATTGCCTGACCTAGCAGCATGGTCTTGAACAAGTCACCGGATATTTGAGGGCTTCTCGCTATCGCTTCATTGGCTTTTGCGGCAGTATAACCTTCGCCAATCGCCGCTCCGATGGCACCGAAGCCCATTGCCATTCCGCCGCCGATAAACGCAGCAACCTTTACCCAAACTTGAATATCATCCGTCATGATCTATTTAACCTGTACTGCGATATAAACAATCGTGAGCATTGTGAACACAAACGCCTGAATTGTGCCGACAAAAATAGTGAAAAACGCATTTAAAAACGGGGGCAGCAGAACACTGTATGTTAAATGAGATACCACCATAATAATAATGGAGCCACCCATGATGTTCCCAAAAAGTCGAAAGGAGATGGAAACCACTTTGGCCAGTTCACCAATCAGGTTTAAGGGCATCATGAAAAAAATCGGTTCAAAATATTCCTTGATATATCCTTTGAAGCCTTTTGCCCGGATCCCTGCGTAATGCGCAATGAAAAACCCCATCAGCCCCATGCTCAATGGGGTATTCAAATCTTTGGTCGGTTCTTCCATAAAAGGCAACAGGCCGGCCCAGTTAGATAAAAGCAAAAACAAGAACAACGCACAGATCAAGGGGCCGTATTTTTGTCCGAGTTCTTTATCCATCGCATCTTCAGTTAACCCGTACAGTTGATTGACAAACAGTTCACCCATGATCTGAACCGGCCCGGGAATAATCCTTCGATTTTTTGCAGCAAAAAAGCCGAAAGCCAGAATCATGATAAAAACGATCCATGTCATTACAATGACTTCCAGGTTAAACGTCATGTTATGACCGAAAAACGGGATAATGAGTTGATGTATTCTGCCTAATTCTTCCATAATAATTTTTTAGTGCGATTTTTTTTCGGTTTGAAAAATAAATCTTTTCGGTTTGAAAAATAAAACTGGTGAAGAATTTCATCCGTCAGAATGACCAGCTGAACCATAAAAAGGCCGCAAACAGTTGCCCCAATATTAAATCGTGCCAGTTTAATGGATAATACCAGCGGGATCGCCAGTAATGCGTAGCGTGAGAGAATAGAAAGAAAAGAATATACACCGGCCCGGTTTCGCGATATGCCGATTTTCAGCGGGAGTGTTTCACCCATCAGTATAAAATTGATGATGCTGAAAATAGTCCCTAAAATCAAACCTTTGCCAATGGGCTTCAAGCCGAACAGGAAAAAAATGATTCCGGCAAATATCGCAAACGTAATCGCAATAGAGCAGTATCTTTTTTGGACTTTTCTAATTTCTTCCATTCGGGTGATCTTTGTCTTCAAAGGTTTCCATAATCTGCCGGTAAACCACCACCCCCCCGCCGATGACGCCGAGGATGGTGAAGACCGTTACAAAGAATCCTTTGAATCCGGTCCACTCGCCTAAATAAAGTCCGACAAAAAAACAAAAAGCAATGCAACCAACCATTGTCAGGCCCAGTTGAGAAATAATCTGGAGGTCTTCCGCCCACGGCCGATTTTTTTTATAATCAAATATTTTTTTATTATTCATCTTATTGTTGTATATATTAAATTGGCTGAATGTGGTTTGATAACAAATAATTGTTTTCATCGTCAAGGAATAATTCTGATCATCAAGGTAGGAGAATTATGTGGATGCCAGAACCTGGGGGATCACTCTTAAAAGCTGGCTCTGCATGAAAAATCCATTGGCTTCCGGTGTCATGAGGCCGATAAATCTAAAGTTCCCTTCTCTGTAAACATCTGATGTCATCATGATAACAACTGCTTTTTGGGTATGCACCGTCAGTCCTGTACATCGGTCCAGGCCTTTCTGGCTGACGGTTTTACTGCATTGAGCAAATAGTTGATTGAATTCTTTTGAAAATCCTTTAAAGTTTATTGAATCGTCCGCGACATCGGATGCCAGGATATTACCGTTCGGGCTTAATATGGCCAATCCGATATACCCCTTGATCGTTCTTAAAATACCGTTATGGCGGGATAAAGCCGTCTGAAGTTTTGACTGACCAGCGGCGGAAGAGAGTGCCGGTACGACGGGTGTTGTAAGTTGTATTATCGGGGTCTGTTTTGGTGGTGCTTTAGGGCTGGTTTTTTCTTTCCAGATAGCGCCGGCGATTTCAAGCAGTTTGGTATGAATTTTTTGTTCGGTTTTATCTTTTGGCAACTTGGAAAATGAAATGTTGACACTTTCCCATTTGGCCATGTCCTTGGCCGCCTGATCACCGATTGTGTTATCATAGTGAGCATCCAGAAGTACGCCGGTGTCAAAATACATATACCCTTTTTTCTGGCTTCCGCTGATGATTTCCATTTGGCATGTTTTTCTGCTTAATATAATCAGCGGAAGGAAATTTTTTAATGTCATGCCCTTGAGGGTCAATCCCTCGTCTTTCAGGTTCAGCCCAACAAAGATAATTGATGCCAATGCCCCGAATTCAAATGGTTTTTCAAGATAATAGAGCACGTCCTCATGACCGGTCCGGTCTGTAAACCAGGGCCTTGGTTTTCCCGGTTCCAGCATGACCACGCATGGCGTGGACGGATAATTACGTGTCATATATGCCAGTAATTGAACCCCATCCGCATCCGATAGTTTGATGTCCGTAATGAGAACCGTTATTTTTGTTTTTTTCAGTATGCTGATGGCGGATTTTCCGCTCTGCGCGGTTAATAGTTCAAAATGATGCAGTTCTTTGAACCCTTTTTCAATCCTGGCCAGGTTTTTTTTGTCACTGTCTACGATGAGAACTTTATCCATAATATTCACCGATTCTTTTGAACTTGTCATATGCCCGATCGCCAAAACGTGCATCAAAAGGTTCTGAACCCTTTTGTAACTATTCTAATAAATGGGAAATAGCTATTATGTCAATATAATTTTGACATAATAGCATGATATTTCGATAAAAAATGCCTGTTACCGGGTGTGAATTCCCTGTATCCGGCGATTTTTGAAATCAGTGAAAGAATGTTTGAACTTAATATATTTTGTGATAATTAGTAGGCGTTTCACTTTTTTGACGATTCCATGTGTTCGGAGACGATATGACCCAATGCGAAAAAAAACGATTATAAATGTATTTTTTGTGCTTTACGTATTCTTCGGTTGCGGTGTCAGTCCGGGATACGGTGCGGTATTTAAAATTGTCAGCTATAATGTTGAAAATCTGTTTGATATGAATGCGGATGTGACAGATTATCCGGAATATAGCCCCGGCGGGAAGTTTGGGTGGACCCGCGCCGTACTTGATATGAAGCTGGATAATATGGCATTTGTCTTAAAAGATCTGGATGCGGAAATCATTGCATTGCAGGAAATCGAATCAGGAAATGCCCTGTCCTTATTACAGGAACGCCTCTCCCTGATGGGTGTTAAATACCCCTATGCAGCGATTGCGGATGGCCGGGAAACATCTGTCAGATGCGCGGTTTTATCAAGATTCCCCATCATTCTAAAAAAAGAAATCCGGGTGGGGCATGATAATCAACGAAGCATTCTCAAGGTTGTCCTTGATATTGAGACCCATCCGCTGATCCTGTATGTCAATCACTGGAAGTCCAAGGCAGGGCCTGAGAGTAAAAGATTGAAATACGCAGCCGCCCTTGCTGCAGATATTTCAAAACTGGCGTGCGATGTTGATTTTATCTTAATCGGTGACTTTAATTCAGATTATAATGAATATGAAACATTTAAAGATGTTGCCCGCTTTAACGATACCCGGGGCATCACCGGTATCAATCATATTATCCATACCGCATCGGGCACACAGATTATCGGAGAAGCTCATTTAACAGACCAGCAGGACTGCCAATATGTTTATAACCTCTGGCTTGAAATCCCAGAAAACAGGCGTTGGTCTGTGAACTTTTTTGGTCAAAAGAACAGCCCGGACAGTATTATTGTGTCCAAAGGTCTCTATGATTCAAAGGGAATCTCATATATGGATAATTCGTTTGATAAGTTTGATCCGGACTATCTGTTTGACCACAATAAAGTGTTTCGATGGCAACGGGCGGCAAGGGGCAAAGGCCGGCATCTGGGGAAAGGCTATTCAGACCATCTGCCGATTTTTGCAAAATTTTCAACAAACCCTTTTTGTTTTGCATCCCCCGGAAAACTGTTTTTTTCAGAACCGGAAGTGCGGTGTATCGCGGATTTATACAGCTTAAAGAAAGGGTCGGTGAATGTCCGTATTCAAAAAAGTGTTGTAATTTATAAAGAACGCGATAATGCGGTGATCAAAGAAAAAAATGGCCGGGCAATCTATATTTACAAGGCGGCAAAAGCACTGCAGTATGGAATGGCGTATGATTTAACGGTCACGCAGTTAAATCGGCATTATGGGAATATGGAAATAACCGGCATCAAGGAGGCAAAATCACTCGGCCGGGAAACGGATATGAATGCCTGTTTTATCTCCGGGCCGCCTTCTGATTTTACAGATCCGGATTTGCGAAATGAAGTGATTGAACAAATAAAAGGGGTTTATAATGATGGATGGCTTTACTATGGCGATGAGCAGAAGATTAAGATTTATTTTTCGAATAAGGCGCTGAAGCCGAAAGATTTTACCGCAATGACCGTTTTTCATGTCCGGGTCGGGTTTCATCTGCATCCTGAGATTGTTGTGGAAAAAAAGGACCAGATCCGGTAACAGATGGCCGGATGCCAATTAAAGCAGGTTTTCTTTTAATGCCCGGTAAAAGATTACGTCAAAATTATGGTTAATGCCTTCGGCATTTTCAATTTTTATGTTAAAAATGATGCGAATGAAATGGTTTTGAAATTCAAATATAAAATAGTCATTGTGCTGGCGGCCCTGTTGGTGATTGCCGTCGCCGCCGGTTTTTTGATCAAATATGATCTGTTTCACCAGGTCACTGCGTTGATTAATGAAAATACCCCGGTAAAACTGTTTATCCCGCTGATGGTGTTCTTGCCGCTGATGGGGGTGCCGCTGTCATTTTTTTTGCTGCTCTTAGGGATTAAGTTTGGGGCTTTAAGTGGTCTCCTGCTTTTGGAGGCAATCATTCCGGTTCAAATTTTAATCGCGTATATGCTTGCGATTGGTGTACGGCATCCGATTGAAAACTTCCTGGTCAAACGAAAAAATTATCAGATTCCGGAAGTACCGGAGGGCAAGGTCTTTATTTTCAGTTTTTTGACCTTGACGTTTCCTGTTTTCCCGTACTCGGTTAAACTTTATTTACTGCCCCTGGCCGGGGTTAAATTCCGTTATTGTTTCTGGCTGAACTGGGCCATACAGGGAGTCATGTGTATCCCTTTTGTGATGCTGGGACGGTCTGCCGCAGACCTGAATGCGACGATGTTCGGCGTAACGGTATTGGTGATTATGGCGATGTTTATTTTTTTGCGCTGGGCCAAAAAACAATATGTAGCACTTCAAAAAGAAAAAATTTCCTGAATGGATTTATTTTTTTTGTTTTGACCCTTGAATTTTTATAGCATATGCTTATAATTTGATTCATATTGATATGGTTTTTATTTAAACAAGTCGTTAATCGGGCCATGTCTATGAAATTTAAAATAAAAATGCACTTATAAGGAAAACGGCGATGGAGCGATTAGATGGCTGAGTTAACAGTGAGATTCCTGCCCCATGAAAAGGAAATTTCAGTAAAAGAAGGCACCTCTCTTATCCGGGCGGCAATGGAAGCCGGCGTTCATGTGAATGCGTCCTGCGGCGGGGAAGGGGTTTGCGGAAAATGCCGCGTTCTTATTGAAGAAGGTGAGGTTGATGGCGGGATTACTGAAAAGCTGAGTCCGGAAGATATTGAAAAAGGATACCGCCTGGCCTGTCTGTCACAGGTAAAAAGCGATCTTGTTGTCCGGATTCCCGTGGAATCTGCCATTGACACCAGTGTGTTGAACAAAATGGCCACCCCCCGCAAAACCGCCAGAATCAAGGAGCGAAATCTTGAGGATTTAAAAGAAAAAGGGCTTTTTGTGCCGCCGGTGGAAAAGAAGTATCTTGAGCTTGTTGAACCCTCGGCAGATGATAATCTGGCGGATGTCAGCCGAATCGTCAATGCGTTACGGAAAGACCATGGTGAACATCGACTTTCATTCGATATGTCGGTAATCCGTAAAATTCCGGATTTATTACGAAAAGCGGATTTTAAGGTCACCGTTAATATTGCCCGGCCCGTGCGCGGGGAAGGGAAAAACCGGATTATCAATATTGAGGCGGGTGATACAACGGATCACAATTATGCCATTGCCGTTGATATTGGCACCACAACGGTTTATGGCCAGATGATTGATCTGGTCACCGGTGATGTGCTGGCGCAATATGGGGATTTCAATGCCCAGATCAGCTATGGGGAAGATGTGATCAGCCGGATCATGTATGCTGAGAAGGCCGGTGGAATGAAGACCCTGAATGAGAAGGTTGTGGGAACGATCAATCAGGTCATTGAAAAAATAACGAAAAAATCCAAAATCGATCCGGATGAAATATCCACTATTACGCTTGCCGGCAATACCACCATGACGCAGTTGTTTATGAATGTTAATCCGCGTTTTATCCGAAGGGCCCCCTATGTTCCGGCGGCTATTCTGTATCCGCCGGTAAAGGCATGCAGTCTTGGTTTGAATTTACCCGACCACGTGGCTGCCCTGGTATATCCTCAGGTCTCCAGTTATGTGGGGGGGGATATTGTTGCCGGTGTCATGGGATCTGGTATGGGGCATGATGATGAATTGACATTGTATATGGATATCGGGACCAACGCGGAAATCGTTATCGGCAATAAAGACTGGCTGGTGTGTGCGGCATGCTCCGCCGGGCCGGCGTTCGAAGGCGGCGGTATTAAAATGGGCATGCGGGCGGCCAAGGGGGCGATTGAAGATTTCTCCATAGATCCGGTGACACTGGAACCCATGAATATTACCATTGGCAATGTCCGGCCCAAGGGTATTTGCGGCAGTGGATTGATTACCATTGTGGCAACCCTGTTTGAATTGGGCATTATCAGCAATAACGGAAAGTTTGATCGGGATTTGGGAACCCCCCGCATTCGGGAAACGCGGGGGGTCTATGAATATGTACTGGCATGGGAAGATGTCAGCGGGATTGACCGGGATATCGTATTGACGGAAATTGATATCGATAACCTGATTCGGGCCAAGGGGGCCATGTACAGCGGCTGTATGACATTGCTCAAAGAAGTGGGGCTGGACATTCAAGCATTGGACAGGATCATTCTGGCCGGTGGATTCGGCAGTTTTGTGGATTTGGAAAAATGTATGGTCATTGGTCTCCTGCCGGAAATTGATCACGAAAAAGTGACATTTATCGGTAACGGGTCACTGCTTGGCGCCCGAATGAGTTCCCTGACAAACCGGATTCGTCTGGATGTGGGAGATACTTTGTCCCGGATGACCAATTTCGAGTTTTCCGAGACAGTCTCATTTATGGATAATTATATTGCTGCACTGTTTTTACCTCATACGGATCTGAATTTGTTTCCCAAATTGAAAAACCGGATGGCGGAACGAAAGAAAAATTTATAAAAAATATGACCATATTATTGACAAACATAATTTTTTAATATTTAATAAATTTTTTTTAAGTATATATTGATTAAATCTCTCTAATGCTAATAACTTAGGGGCGTTTAAGTAGAAGTTGAAAATTGTTTTTTTAAAGGGAAGTTACCCGGAAACGGGCTGATTTAGGTTTAAGGTGACGGGTGCGGTCGTGAGGTCCGTATTCACAACGTTGATAAGATGTTAACTTTATCATTTGATTATAGGAGGAAGTAACATTGGGTTTTGAAATCGTAAAAGAATCTTATGCAGGAAGCATAAAGCCGATTACTATCGGTAAAGGCGATAAAGCGATAACTGTCGGTGGTGCGAATAGTTATCCGTTTTATCAGTTTGAAGGGGATATGCCCAATAAACCCAAAATCGCAATGGAAATTTGGGACATGGAACCGACCGGGTGGCCGGAAGCGGCAAAAAGTCATTTTTCAGATGTCTTTTCCGACCCGGCGGCCTGGGCAAAAAAATGTGTGGATGAGTTTGGTGCGGAAGCAATTGTTCTTCAGCTTAAAAGCACCGACCCCAACGACAAGGACGCGAGTCCGGATGATGTGGTAAAAACCGTCAAAAAAGTACTCAAAGCCATTGATGTTCCGTTGATTCTGTGGGGGATGGCGAATGGGCAGAAGGATGAAGATGTTTTAAAAAAGGTCTCAGAGTCCTGTGAAGGCGAGAAATTGCTATTGGGACCGGTGGAAGAGATTAATCATAAAGGGATTGGTGCCAGCGCCATGGGGTACGGCCATATGGTCATTTCTTCTTCTCCCATTGACGTTAATCTGGCCAAGCAGGTCAATATTTTGCTTGAAAACTTAGGCGTACCAATGGATCGCATAGTTGTAGATCCGACCACCGGCGGTCTGGGATACGGACTGGAATACTCATATTCTGTTATGGAGCGTCTGGGTATGGCCGCCCTGGCACAGGGGGATGATAAACTCCAGTTGCCGATGATTAATAATCTGGCCAATGAAATCTGGCGGTGCAAGGAAGCGGGTCAGTCAGCAGAAGATGCGCCTGAACTGGGAGATCCTGAACGCCGGGCCATTATGATGGAAGTGGTGGGCGCAGTATCTTATCTGCTGGCCGGATCAAATATTCTGATTATGCGTCACCCGGAAGCGATTCGTCTGGTAAAATCATTTATTGATTTGCTAGCAGACGGTGGCAGTGCGCAGGATGTGGGAGCCATTGTAAAACAGCTGGATGATGTGGATATTGATTATGCAAAAATGGCACCCAAACCGGATTTAACCATAGAAGCAGCACCGGAAAAGAAGGCCCCGGCCAAGAAAGCGGCCCCGGAAAAGCAAGCCACCGCTCCCAAGAAAGCCGCGGCCAAACCGGTTGCAAAGGCGGCACCGAAAGCGGCAGTCAAAGAAGAAAAAGTAGAAAAAGTAGAAGCGCCTAAGATGGATCCGGAAGCCGAAGCCAAAGCCACCGCTGCCGCCGAAGCTAAAGCCAACGCAGATGCGGAAGCGAAAGCCGCCGCCGCCGCTGAAGCCAAAGTCAAAGCCGCCGCCGCCGCCGAAGCCAAAGCCGAGGCTGACACAGCGGCCAAAGCCAAAGCAGAAGCAGAAGCCAAATCAGCGGAAGCCGCAAAACGTGAAGCTGAAGAAGAAGCTATAAGACAGCAGAGAGCAAAAGAACAGGAAGAAAGAATGGCAAAGGCTGGGCCAGGCAAAGAAGAAAAGGTTACAATGACAGCAGCCAAGACCCAGAAATCTTCTTTATCTAAATTTAAGAAAATTAGAAGATAATGCAGCAAATTAAGATGAAGTTAATAATATAAATATAAATAATATGAGGAGGAACCTCAAATGGCAGAAGAAAAAACAAAGGCAGACAAACCGGTAAAGGCGCCGAAGCTGGCTGATCCGGTTGCATCTTCCATAGATGTAGCATCACAGGAGCTGATCGCACGCTCTCATGAACTCGGGGTCGAAACAATATTTGACAGAGCCCTGACCATGAAACAATGTGCTATCGGAATGCAGGGCACGTGCTGTAAGAATTGCTCCATGGGTCCTTGTCGCTTGCCCCTTCCCAAAGGCGGGATTGAAGGCGAAGACACAAGACAAGGTCTTTGCGGCGCAACAGCCAATACCATTGCCGCCAGAAATTTTATCCGAATGATCGCCGGCGGTGCAGCCGCCCACTCCGATCATGGAAGAGGTGTCGCAGAGGTATTTTTAGCTGTGGCAAGAAAAGAGACAGATGCTTATCAGATTAAAGATTTTGATAAACTGCTTGAAGTTGCCGGATATCTTGGCGTTGCCACCACTGTTGAGGTGGATGGAGAAGAGCTTGACAGGGATATGGATGAAATAGCACTCGAGACAGCAGAAGTTGCCATCGGCGAATGGGGAAAATCTGAGGGAGAACTCCTGTCTGTGAAAAAAGCACCCAAAGCCCGTTATGAAATCTGGAAAAAACAGGGCGTGATCCCGAGAAATATCGATAGAGAGATCGTCGAGATCATGCATCGTACTCACATGGGCGTTGACATGCATTACAAGAACCTCATGAAACAGGGTACCCGTGCAGCCATTGCTGATGGTTGGGGTGGCTCTATGCTGGCCACCGATCTTCAGGATATTCTTTTCGGAACCCCGTATCCGATTCAGTCTGAGGCCAATCTGGGTGTTTTGAAAGAAGATCATGTGAACATCGTGATCCATGGTCATGAGCCTATTTTGTCAGAAATGATCATTGTCGTTGCTCAGAAGCAGGAGATGATCGATTATGCCAAATCAAAGGGCGCAAACGGGATCCAGCTTTCCGGGATGTGCTGTACAGCCAATGAAATGCTTCAGCGCCACGGGATACCCATTGCCGGTAATTTCCTGCAGCAGGAGCTTGCCATTATCACCGGCGCATGTGACGCCATGGTGGTAGATATCCAGTGCATCATGCAGAGTATTGGAAATGTAGCAAAATGTTTTCATACAAAAGTTATTACCACCCACAAAATTGCCCAGCATGAGGGGGAGAATGTTATCCATATTGAGTTTGATGAACACCATGCCGTAGAAGACGCTGAGCGAATCGTTAAAATGGCGATTGATAATTTTCAGAATCGCAAAGCGGAAGTTATGATTCCGAAACACAAATCCCTTGTTGTGGCCGGGTTTGGTGTTGAATCCACAGAATATCATCTTGGGGGAACATTTCGCGGTTCGTATTATACATTAAATGATAATATTATTAACGGACGTATTCGTGGTCTTGCCGGTGTCGTCGGATGTAATAACGCCAGAACGAAACATAATCGTGATCATATTGAAATTTGTAAAGAGCTGATTAAAAATGATGTGCTTGTCCTTGTGACCGGATGTACTGCTATTGCGTGTGCTACCGAAGGTCTGCTGGTGCCTGAGGCTGCAGCCATTTATGCAGGAGACGGATTGGCTGAGGTTTGCGAAACCGTTGGTATTCCGCCGATCCTTCATCTGGGTTCTTGTGTGGACAACAGCCGGATTCTGCTGGCAGCAACAGAGGTCGTTAAGGCAGGCGGTCTGGGAAATGATATTAGTGATATACCTGTAGCCGGAAGCGCGCCGGAGTGGATGAGTGAAAAGGCCATCAGTATCGGCCATTATTTTGTCGCATCCGGTGTGTATACGGTTTTCAGTAATCTGCCAACAACAGGCGCGCCGGTGTTCAATGATTATATCTGTAAAGAATTTGAAGAGCTTTACGGCGGAATGTGGGGCACTGAGGCAGATCCGATTAAGCATGCCCATCTGATGATTGCCCATATCGATAAAAAGCGGAAAGCGCTGGGTATCGATAAGGCGAGAGATCGGGTTATGATGGATTTTGCGGCACGCCAGGCGCTTTAGGCTATATATAATCAGGATCACGTATTGGAATTATCATTAAATATATAATATCCTCAACGAAGGAGGAACAAGATGTCGAGATTAATAGCATTTGCTGCCATTCAGGGTGGTTATAAAGTTGTTGCACAGGCCGAAGGCGCGTATCAAAAAGCGCTGGCGACCTATAATGCGGATACCAAGGTGGGATTTCCCAATACCGGTTATTTTCTGCCGGTCATCTATTCACTTTTCGGAATCAAGGTTGAAACCCTTGAAGATTTACAGGAACCCTTAGATATTGCCCGGGGACTTCTTCCCCCCCACGTTAAAAATAAAACATGGCTTCCCTTCCTGGGTCCTCTTCTGGACGCAGGCATGGCAGGAATTATATCCTTTGAAGTTATAGAGGCGCTCAGGTATCTGAATGAGCCTGATTTTTATCTCCATGCGGAAGATCCGGATATTGAGAACGGAAAACTATGGACCGGCGCTGCAGATGATACGATTTTCAGAAAAAGAGGGGTTGAGTTTGTTGATGGTTCAGCACCTGGTTTTGCGGCAATCGTAGGTTCTGCGCCGGATGTTGAAACCGCCAAAATGATCATTGAAGATTATCAGCAAAGAGGTCTTTACATGTTCCTGGCAGCCAACCATAACGGCACCACCTTGATTGAGCAGCTGATTGAAGCCAAAGTGCAGGTGGGGTGGAGTACACGCATCGCATGTTTCGGCCCTGACATTTCATCGGCGGTTTTTGCATTGGGTTTTGCCAACAGGGTTGCCATGGCCTTTGGTGGTATTGAACCGGGTGATTACAAAAAGATGCTCATGTATAACAAGGAAAGGGTTTTTGCCTTTGTTAATGCCCTGGGAGATGTAGGAACCGAATGGGGTGTTGCGGCAGCCGGTTGTGTAAACTGGGGTTTTCCCACCATCGCCGACACCGACATAACCCAGATTCTTCCCACAGGTATCTGTACATACGAGCATGTGGTTGCTCCTGTTTCCCATGATGAAATCTGTGCAAAGTCAGTTGAAGTTCGTGGACTCAAAACCCTTGTTTCCGATGTTGATATTCCCTGTGCGTTCGGCCCGGCCTATGAGGGTGAACGTGTCCGTGGTGCCGACCTCCATGTTCAGTGCGGCGGTGGCAAGACTCAGTGCACCGAGCTTTGCAAGATGGCGGAAATGAACGAAATCGAAGATGGCAAGGTGGAAGTGATTGGTCCGGATGTCACGGATCTTAAAGAAGGCGACGTTTTTCCGTTGGCCATCTTCGTACAGGTTGCCGGTCGGGAGTTCCAGCCTGATTTTGAACCCATCCTGGAACGTCAGGTCCATCATCTCGTGAATTACATTCAGGGGATCATGCATATTGGCCAGCGGGATATTTCCTGGGTGCGTGTCAGCAAATCCGGTATGGACAAAGGATTTACGTTAAAGGATATCGGTGTGGTCCTTCATGCCAAATTTCATCAGGAATTTGGTAAAATTCTTGATAAGGTTCAGATCACGCTTTACACCAAAAAAGCCGATGTGGACAAACTGACCAAAAGAGCCCGTGCCGAATACAAGACGCGTGATGAACGGGTGGATAAGATGACGGATGCGGATGTGGATCTTTATTATTCCTGCACGCTTTGCCAGTCATTCGCACCCAATCATGTCTGTACCGTAAGCCCTGAGCGAACCGGTCTTTGCGGCGCATACAACTGGATGGACTGCAAGGCTTCTTTTGAAATCAATCCCACCGGTCCGAACCAACCCATTGAAAAGGGCGAGTGCTTGGATCCGGTTCTGGGACAATGGAAAGGCGTTAATGACTTTGTTTACAAAGCATCCAGAGGCGCGGTTCCTTTGTATAATTTATACTCAATGGTCATTGACCCCATGACCACCTGCGGTTGCTGTGAGTGTATTGCGGCCATGCTGCCTGCCTGTAATGGTGTTATGTCGGTCGGCAGGGATTATGCCGGAGAAACCCCATGCGGAATGAAGTTTACAACGCTTGCTGGTGTTATGGGCGGCGGGGCACAATCTCCCGGATTTGTCGGCCATTCAAAATACAATATTACCCAGGGTAAGTTCATCACGGGTGATGGCGGGCTGCTTCGAATGGTGTGGATGCCCAAGGCCTTAAAAGAAGAGCTCAAAGAGCGCATCGAAAAACGTGGCAAAGAAATGGGCTGTCCGGATCTGTACGACATGATCGCTGATGAAACCGTGGGTATTACGGAAGAAGAGATTCTGCCGTGGCTCGAAGAAAAAGGACATCCGGCGTTGAAAATGGATTCGCTGGTCGGCTGATAACCTGTAAATATCAAGTGTCAAATAAATAATGGCATCGCGGGAATTCAGATAAATGTTTTTCCGCGATGTTATTATTAAAAGTGTAAACTGACCATTTGATAATAAATTTTGATTAAGTAAGTAAATAAGGAGACAAAAATGGCACTAACTGGTATACAGATTTTCAAGCTCCTTCCGAAGACCAATTGCAAGGAATGCGGGGTCCCTACCTGCCTCGCATTTGCTATGAACCTTGCATCCGGTAAGGCGGAACTTGACGCGTGTCCCTATGTTTCGGATGAAGCAAGAGAGCAACTGGCGGAAGCCTCCGCACCTCCGATTCTTCCGGTCCAAATTGGTAATGGGGTCCGTAAGTTCACGGTGGGCGCTGAAACCGTAATGTACAGACATGAAAAAACATTTTATAATCCCACAGCAATTGCTGCAAAGGTTCGCTCGGATATTAAAGACAAGGACCTGAAAGCAAAGCTGGCTACCTGGCAGGCATTTCAGTATGAACGGGTTGGTTTTAATCTGCGCCCGGAACTGGTTGCGGTTGAAGATGCCGGCGATGCCAAAGCGTTTGCCCAAACAGCCAAAACGATAGCGGAAACCTCTGAATTTAATTTGATCTTGATTTCCGATAACGTGGATTCCATGAAGGCGGCGGTCGAAGTTACCTGTTTCAAGAATCCCTTGATTTATGCAGCTACGGAAGCGACGGTGGATGCATATGGGGCATTGGCAAAAGAGAAAGGCTTGCCCCTGGCGGTGAAAGCGGATTCCGTTGAAGCATTGATTCCCCTGACTGACAAACTTCTTGCAATGGGAATTAAAAATCTTGTGCTGGATTCCAGCTCCCGTGATGTTAAGCAGGCGTTTGAAGATCAGGTCGTCATGAGACGCTCGGCATTAAAGGGCGGAAATCGTTCTTTGGGCTTTCCCACCATTACATTTCCGTGTGAAATGGCATCCAACCTGGACATGGAAACAATGTTGGCGGCCATGTTTATCGCGAAATACGGTGCGATTACCGTTTTGTCTGATTTTACCTCGGAATCATTGTTCTCGTTGCTGCTTGAACGACTCAATATTTTTACCGATCCGCAGCGGCCCATGACAGTTACCGAGGGTATCTATGAAATCGGAAACCCGGATGAAAATTCACCGGTTGTGATCACAACCAACTTTGCATTGACCTACTTTATTGTTTCCGGTGAAATTGAAGGCAGCAAGGTGCCGACCTGGTTGCTGATTAAAGATACGGAAGGTCTGTCCGTATTGACAGCATGGGCGGCCGGTAAATTTGCCGGTGATGATGTGGGCATGTTTGTCAAAAAATGTGGTATTGACGATAAAGTAAAAAAGAAAGAATTGATTATTCCCGGATATGCGGCAGCCATCGCAGGTGAAGTTGAAGAAGAGTTGCCGGGCTGGGCCATTACGGTCGGACCGAGAGAAGCGCCTCATCTGCCTGCATTTTTAAAGGCCAAATAAAATTTTAACATGGGATTGATTTGTGTGTTGATATCTTCCGGCCATAAGGTATATTTTAGGTGTGTTGGTGGGATCAACCGTCAAGCCCAAAAAATGGAGGTAGAGTAAATGTTATGTCTTGGTGAAAGTTTAAATGTCATGTCCAAAAAGATTGGTGCCGCGTTTAAAGCGCGTGATCCAAAGCCAATCCAGGAAGAGGCCCTTTTCCAGAAGGGAAAAGGTATGGACTATATTGACATCAATCTCGGTCCTGCCAAAAAAGACGGTATCGAATTAATGCCCTGGGTAATCCAGACGGTCCAGGAAGTGGTGGATGATATTCCCCTGATACTGGACTCATCCAATATCGAGGCGATTGAAGCCGGGCTTAAGGTCTATAAACCGACGGAAAAAGCGCCCATAATTAATTCAATCATGTGCCGGGTGGAACGATATGAAAAGATGATTCCGCTGGCAGCCGAATATAACGCGGATTTTATCGCATTAATGTGGGGCCCGGAAGGTTTGCCGCGGGATGAGAATGAACGTGCCGCACTGTGTGTGGAACTGCTTTATGCAGCCAACGAGGCGGGTATTGAAAATGACCGTATCTGGGTGGACGGGATTGTTACACCGGTCAATATTCAGCAGCAACAGAGTGTCAGCCTGATGGAATTCCAGAAAATGCTTCAGGATATTGCCCCGGGGGCCAAAAGCACCTGCGGTTTGTCAAATGTATCCAATGGTCCTCCGGTACACCTGCGCCCGATATTGAATTCGACGTTTATGGTCATGCTGGAAAGATATGGCATGTATTCTGTAATTTCAGATCCGTTAGATGACAAGCTGACCGATATCGCCAAAGGCAAACGTCAGGATGTCGTTGATGTGGTTCATGCAACCATGGACGGTAATGCACCGGATATCAGCAGTATTTCCAAAGAACTGGCAGATTATGTCAAGACTGTAGATGTTATTCTTGGCAGAACCCTGTATTCTGATTCATGGCTTGAATTGTAATATTTTTGCTTTCAGCCGATTAGAAAAATGATGACCCAATGCCCCACTCTGAAAATCAGGGTGGGGCATTTTTTTTTCGACTAATAAATTCATAATTATTTGAAATGATTAATAAGTTGTTTGTTGTTTTATGGTACGAATGGTGATTCGTCACTGTGAAAAGCTTTTTAATGGAGATGATTTTAATGGCACGAGTTGATGATTATTTTAACGCAAAAAAAATAGCCGTTGAGAAACTGGCAAAAGAATCCTTTGATGGCATTGCAACGTGTTCCGGCTTTGAAATAAAAAATAATGGAAAATACCAAATTTCTTTTTTAAATCGGACCTATCAGGTCAGTTATCCTGAATTTGAATTTTTGGATGTGGCAGATACGGATGCCGAGGTTCCCATTCAGGAGCAGGTTCTGATTCTGCATTACCT
Source organism: Desulfobacteraceae bacterium (assembly GCA_021162325.1). Lineage (GTDB taxonomy): Bacteria > Desulfobacterota > Desulfobacteria > Desulfobacterales > Desulfosalsimonadaceae > SURF-3. The sequence goes on from JAGGYV010000176.1 coordinate 18,960, forward strand.
GACCGCCATGAAATCGATTGTGCCGGCTGGACGCTGGATCGCTTATCGGGAAATCCCCGGGGCCTCATTCTACTTTAGTGCGTTTGTACAACGGGCCATTAACCCGTTAAAAAAAGTGTTTGGAAAAAATATCACCGGATTGACAACGGCTGCACCCAAAATCAATGGAAAGCCGATTGACATCGGTGATGCCGCATTTGAGTTCCGGGTGTTTCCAAAGGTCCCGTTGCAGATGATTATCTATGAAGGCGATGATGAGTTCGAACCGGAAGCCAATATTCTTTTTGATTCAACCGCCGGCGCGTTTTTATCACCGGAGGATGCTGCCTGGCTGGCCGGAATGGTCGTGTATCGGCTAATGGCATTGAGTCGGCCGTAAAACAGATAATTATGCATCTTCAGGTATAATGGGCTTTAAAAGGATAGACTTTTCCCGACTGTTATGGGGTAATCAATGGCAGCGTACTCTCATCCATTAGGAATACGTAATTCAATAAAGACTACGATCAGTGTCTTTCTGATATTTGCAGGCTGTCTGCTCATTTATTCAAATTCTTTTTATGTGCCGTTTACTTTTGATGATCGTCCTTTTATTATCAACGACACATCTGTTCATTTAACGGACCTGTCTGTCAGTCATCTGATAAAAGCAGTATGTGAGGGATATCCGGGGCAGCGCCCATTGTCAAATATCAGTTTTGCGGTAAATTATTATTTCAGCAATTTACAGCCATTCGGCTATCATCTGGTTAATATATTAATTCATTCGCTTTCAGGTATTTTTCTTTTTTTTCTTTTACAAAATACAATCACTTTAGCCCAGCCAGGAATTTTTTGCCGGAATGATCTGTCAGGTTTGAGCAGAAAAGGGCCTTTTGATTCGCAATTGATCGCATTTTTAGCAGTTCTTGTCTGGCTGTTTCATCCCCTGCATACGGAGTCCGTTACCTATATCTGTCAGCGGATGACCAGTCTGGCCGGCATGTTTTATGTTTTATCTATATGGCTCTATGTTAAAGGAAGGTTATCAGCCCGTTTCCCGGATAAAACAAACCACAGGCAAATAATTTTGTTTCTGGGCAGTGCCGCTGCCGGTGGTTTGGCTGTCTTAAGCAAACCCAATGCCGCAACACTACCGGTTATGATTTTGTTTTACGAGTGGGCTTTTTTTCAGAATTTTCGCTTGGATTGGTTTAAACGCCGGTTCATGTGGATTATTTTGGTGCTTTGTCTGGTATGCGTCTTTTCCATTCTTTTTTTAGGCAATACGCCCATCGACAGAATTTTGTCTGCATATGCACATCGTGATTTTACACTCCTGCAAAGAGTGCTGACCGAGTCCCGGGTGATTGTTTACTATCTCAGCCTGATTGTTTTTCCATCATATCAGCGTCTTAATCTTGATTATGATTATCCGATTTCCACTTTCCTGATTGCCCCTTCGACAACAGTGATTGCGATCATGGCAATTATCGGATTATTGGGGCTGGCCGTTTATTCGTCAAAAAAAGAACCGTTTATAGGCTTTGCTGTTTTTTGGTTTTTAGCCAATTTGATCATAGAGTCCAGTGTTATCGGACTTGAGATAATTTTTGAACACCGGACCTATTTGCCCTCCATGTTTTTGATTGCTGCCATGGCCGTAATAATTTTCCGGTTTTGTCAATCCGACAGGATTGCTGTTGTTATATTTTGTATGATTATATTCATTGAAGGACTTTGGACATGGCAGCGAAATGAAATCTGGCAGGATGAATTGATTTTGTGGCAGGACTGTGTTGAAAAATCACCCGAAAAAGCGCGGTCGTATTATAATCTGGGGTGCCTCCTGTCTCAGAAGAATCAATTGGATCAATCAATTTCTTATTTTTATAAAGCCGCCGTGCTGGAACCCGGTTCTTCGTATGTTCATTATAATTTAGGGTGTGAGCTGGCAAAAATACAATCCAATAAGCAAGCAATGGCTCATTTTTCAAAAGTGCTGGCTCTGGATCCGAATCATGCCGATGCCCACACAAACATGGCCAATATCTTGTCAGAATTGGGGAAGCAGGACCGGGCCATCGGGCATTACCGAAAGGCAGCAGCGCTACGGCCCAAAAACCAGGAATACCTGTCTAATCTGGGTGCCGCACTATTTTCTAAAGGAATGGTAGAAGACGCAATTATTTATTACCAGAAGGCATATCAGCTAAAACCGGATAATATCACAATCCTCAATCGTTTGGGGTATGCGCTCTTCAGCTGGGGAAAGACCGATGAGTCGATACCTTATTACATGAAGGTTCTTGAATTGTCACCAAATAATGCGGAAGCGAATGGGAAGATGGGGGATGTCCTGATGAGAAAAAAAGAATATCATCAAGCGATTTCTCATTATATCAAGGCGTTGAAGAAAAATCCGAATGACGCCCAGTCGCATTATAATCTGGGAATCGCATATTCCAGAACAGACCGCTTGAAACAGGCAGAGGGCCATTTTAAGCAAGCCATAAAGATTTCTCCGGATCTGCAAGTTCCTTGATTTGATGATAAAGTGAAATTGTTTGTCACCGATGATGCCGGTTCTTTGGCTTTCGTGTTTTTCATGGCATCCACTACACTCATGTTATTTTTTTTTAAATACTTCTTTGGTGTTGCCGTGGGATTTCCATCTGATGGATTGTAGCGGTCCAAGAGAATATTTGTATAATTTTTACCCACTTCAATTTTTCTCTACTTTTCTTGGCGGGCAAGAAAAGTAGCAAAAGAAGCCCGCCCTGCGCTGCGGTAGTCCCTGATCTGATAGTTCCCGTGGCGGGGTCAAAAACTCGCTGTGCTCAAACAGTTTGTCCCCTTCTTCCATGGTGAACCATCAGTTCAGGGCCGCATCGCAATGGGGAATCAGGATCGATGCTGGCGGTATATGCAGGGAAAAATAGCAATTAGCTGCTAGTTATCCGAATGATAGGAGGAAGAAGACTTTTTTTGAATTGAGACAATGAATGGTTTTATGTGATTTATCAATATTGCTGTAAGATATTTAATAATTAAATACAAATAGTTATAAATAAATCACAATTCAAGAATGACACCAATTTGCACCAATTCCCATTTTCATCGATTCCCTTTTGCCCGATTATGAGACTTACATAACATCAGGACTCTTGATCTGGGTCGAGGGTATTGAAGCCAGATTTTATATTTATATCATTTAATCCCAATAAGTTATTCTCAAAATTCTTTTCTGAAACACACGCTTGCAACCGGAAACCAAACATGGCACCTTTCTGCATATAATCTGGACCTGAGTAGAACAGAAAAAGCAGGAAGGTGCCATGCCACAATTAATACTACCACTCATTCCCTTTGGTGCAACAGAAATTAATAACTTGGTGAATGTTTATCGGGAAGAAAATCTCTGGACTTATTTTGTAAACCTTCAGCCGATTTTTTCGCATCAAGCGGATGATA
>JAGGYV010000187.1 GCA_021162325.1 Desulfobacteraceae bacterium
CCCTTTAAATAGGCATTTGAAAAATCCCGGTTAAATACTTTATAAAGGTCACTATTATCATTGCTTAGTCTGTTTTGATTATAAAAATTTCTGATCTGTTTTTTCCAGCAATTTACCACCGTATAGACGTAATCAAATTTTTTTATTCTTCCTTCAATCTTTATTGAACCAACCCCTGCATCAGATATTTGTCTTAGATCAAAATAGGCTGAATTATCTTTAAGATTAAGGGGGAAATTTTTACCTTGCTGCGTGGTCAAATATCTATCCCGACAGGGTTGGCTGCACCTGCCGCGATTCCCCGATTTCCCGCCATGAACAGAACTCATATAACAAATGCCTGAAAAAGAGATACAATAGGAACCGTGGACAAATATTTCTGTTGAGATATTATGTTTATGCCCAGTTAAAGTTAAGGCTTTTATCTCGTAAATATTTAACTCTCTTGACAGGTTAACCCGGGTAGCGGCCAGTTTGCTTAAAAATTTTATCTGTCCTTCATTATGTGTCGTTAGCTGAGCAGAAGCATGTATTTTAAGACCTTTAAAATATTTAGATAATAGATAAAACAATCCGAAATCCTGAACAATGACGCCATCGATTTTTGTCTTAACTAGTTTATTCAACAAGCGTATAAGGGCCGGGATTTCACTCCCCACAATAATGATATTAAGGGTTAGAAAAACTTTGCAATTATTTTGATGTGCAAGATTTAAAATCCCGTTTAAATCTTCAAAGTTTATATTTGTTGCCCGGTTTCTGGCATTAAATTTATTTAGGCCGCAGTATACAGCATCCGCTCCTGCTGCAATGGCCGCTTTTATAGAATCAATATCTCCACCGGGTGCGAGTAATTCAATTTTTCGTTTCATGTATGATAAACGGACTGTCGATAACCATTGGTTTGTTTCGAATTGTTTCCGGTAGGTTTTCGTTCACACACTAAGTAAGGTGTTTGTCCCCTGATGACCCCGATTATTTACGGAATCCCTAACTCTTTACACAAAGCCTGTACCGGAAGGACTCTTACACCATTATTAATATAATCGTCCCTGCCTGTATGGACCTGGTAAAACCTGGGTATTACGGTCCGTTCCTTAAAGTAAAAAATCGATGGATTGATATTTTTTTCACCGGTTTTGCATTCCACCGCGAATAGAGGGATATTATCTTTTAGCACAACAAAATCCGTTTCCCGCTTGTCAGTATCCCTTAAAAACCTCAACTCCATTTTAAATCCTTCGGTATCTTCAATAAAATGACAATACTTTAAAAGATGGCAGGCAATAAAGTTTTCAAATCGCGGCCCTGGCTCATTTATCAATGACCAGTCCCATAAATACAACTTCTGTTCCTTTTTAACCGCGCGTACCTTTGGCGGGCTATAAGGGGGGATACGAAAGCAGTAATACATCCTTTCAAATATTTTCAGCCATCGTTCAACTGTTTCATGCGCAACTGAAAGCGCTTCTTTTAAATTTTTAACAGACAGGGGGGAGCCGATACGATTGGGAAGTTCTTCGGCCAGGATTTCCAGCAGACTTATCTCTTTAATGTTTTCAAGATCTCTGATGTCATCATAAATCACCCGGGCTATTCGTTCCCGCTGCCATCTTCGCCAAAATTTTTCCTCTCCCCGCAGGCACGGTTCCGGAAACCCCCCGAATTTTAATAATAGATCCAAGTCGGTTGAAGCCGGATCCGAATTTAATTCCCTTAATGAAAAAGGATGAAGCCGGTAATAATGATATCTTCCCTGCAGGGAATCACCACCTTTGCTGTAATAATCCAGCCTTGCCGATCCTGTGATAATAAAAGAGATGTCAGATTTGTTTGTATCATAAAACCCTTTCACCAGGCCGCGCCATTTAGCATATTTGTGAATTTCATCTAAAACAATACAGCTCTCGTTTGGTGGCAGTTCGCCCTTAAGCAACGCAGACCGGGTTAACGTGTCATCCCAGTTTAAATACGCCGGATTCTTTTCGATTGGATGTTTTCCCTTTGGATCTGGTAAAAATGTAAGCGCAAAAGTCGTTTTGCCGACCTGTCGGGGGCCGCCGATAAAAATCATTCTGGTTTTCAAATCTTTTTTTACCGGATTTTTTATATATCGCTCGCGTATATTTTTCATAGTAAAATAGACATAACATGATTTTGATCATGAGTAAAGTAGACTTTGCAAGATTTTAGTGATGACCGCCCATGCCCTTGAAATGTCTGAAATCGGGTCGGACCAAGCGGATGCCTTATTACCCGGCATTTAGGTAGAAAACAAGGTGCTCTTTTGCTCTTAAAGTGATGTTCTGGGGGTGGACAAGTACGGTTTAAGGACAAGGTGTCAAACATGTTTGATCTTGACTCATAGAACGATAAATTCCTTTTTACATCCCAGGGAGGCCTTTCTCATGGTATAGATCGCACGGAAGGCTACCGCAAATTATCAAAAAGAGATTTGCCCAGCTTCAGGAGTCTTATTTTTGAGACATTGTCTGCAATGCGAAGTAATGACAGGAGATCGTTCGTTATATGGGGAATCTGGTC
>JAGGYV010000374.1 GCA_021162325.1 Desulfobacteraceae bacterium
AAAAATTTTTAAAAAACTGGGTTATGAAAAGATTGCTCAAAAGGGAAGTCACATCAAGATGAAAAATTATGTTACTGGAAGTGTTGTCATCATCCCGGATCATAAAGAACTGGACCGGTGGACCCTTAGAACGATTTTAAAACAAACTGAGATATCCGAACAGGATTTTAACGATCATTTAAGAAGATAAATTATAAAGCGGAAGAGGAAAAAAAAACATGGGGTCGCATCTTAATTATTAATTATTGACACCTTCATTCATTTTTAATAACTTGCTGGAAGTTGAACAACTTTTCAAAGCAACCTTTTCTTTGTATAACAAGATCCATACCGGGTCTTGAATTGTGAATTAAAAATCAACAGTAGACAACAGTGTTCACTATTAAAATCCGCACTCCTCCTGCACCTTACAATAACAATCAGTGCCTTAGGCAGAAATCAAGCTGGCACAAAATATGGTATTTTGAAATTTTTTACCGATACCGGTTTCAGATTTAAATATCCATTGGCTGAGCCACTGAAACTCATTTTCAAATATGAAGCATACCTTGCCAATCCTTCACCAAGGAGATTGACTCGAAATGACCAGAAATGACAACCGAAAATGGAATTCTCACCAGTGAAGCATGTGATAAAAATGCTCTTGATCATATTTCAAATACACACAAGTTTTTGAAGTTTATGTGTGTGAGGAATTATGAGTCCGAACAAAATTTGACGATGTTCGTAAGATCAAATTCAAATTTTTACAAATAATATTTTGGCCATTGAAAAATTAAAGGTATCCGGCCTTTAAAATATTCAGTCTTATTTCATTTTAACTTTGGTTACTTACCTAACCCGGCTAAACCGGAAAAGTTAAAAGTGAACTAAAGTTTGAAGTGAGCTAAAGTTATGGTTAATGCCTTCGGCATTTTCAATTTTTATGTTAAAAATGATCGCGCGTTTAGCGCAGTCCACAACTTTAGATCACTTTAGATCACTTTAGATCACTTTAGTCACTTTAAACTTTTTGAGTTTTTAAAAAAGTTTGCCGAAAAAGCGCAAAAATCAGAGATAAGAAACTAAAAAAGTCTTATTATCTCACCAGTTCAACATCTGCGGCAGGCAGCCAGCAGGTTCTGGCATCCGGAAGTTCAACCTGAAGCCAGTTTCCTCTATGCTCAAGGAGTGTAAATTCGGTTCCCGCATGCAGCGATTCCTTGAAGCTTTTCTCATATGATTCACTGTTGCCTTTCCGGGCAATCACTTCCTGGCTGATAACCACTCCGGGGATTGATTGTTGCCGGGTGATATATTCGATGATTAAAGAACCGGCAAGCAGAATTGACAAGGCGGCAGTAAGACTGATGGCCCATTTTAAAAACGGTTTTTTAATAAATAACCGTTTAATAAATAACCGGGCAGCTGCAAAAATCCATAGCCACCCGAATGAAAGGGTAAGCAGGATTAATCGGGTTTTAGCGGATAAATCATAATGCCAGAAGAAGACGGTTTTTAATATTTTTGTTTCCTGTTTTTCCTCAATCTGGTCCTTTCTTGTATTTCTGGCAAATTCAAGATTTTTTTGCAGGTTCATATCGTTTCCGATATATTGTTCTGCCCGGCGGTAATTTAAAACAGCCCGTCCGATATCTTTTATCCGAAAGTAAATATTGCCGATATTATAATAGAGCTTGCCATTTTCAATGCCCCCTTCTTTAATAATTCGTTCAAATCGCAGGATGGATTTTTTGTACAGAGCCGCAGCTTTTTCCGGATCAGTCAATGACAGCATATTGGCGTCACGAAACATGCTGTTTGCTTCATGAAAAAGCCGGGATATTTCTTCGGCGGATATCTCTTCGGCAGTGATAGCTTCCGATGATGTTGCAGCTTCCGCGCCCGAACAAAAGAGTGGAGAGAAAATAAGACTGATCCCCATTAAGCAGAATATAAAAATATATGAATATGTCCGGTTACGATGGCTCATTTAAAAAAAGTTTCCAGTTTTTTGGCAGTTTTGATTGTTTTTTTCGAAAGCATTGAAGAATCAACGTCTCCGGTTGTGCCTGCATAGCGGCCGGCTTCACACGCATCAAAAATTGATTTTAAGGCATTTAACAGTTCTTTGGATACACCCTTTTCAGCCAGTATACTGTAAACGTCACCAAACACAATCGCCTGGGAAGACATTCTCAATTTTGCTCCCAGATAATGTCGTAACGCATCAAGTAGATTGTCAATTTTTGATTTTTCAGATTCCAAATGCGCGTCGGTTTTAAGATCCGCACACAGTTTAGAGAACGCCTTTTTGGCGAGCATTGCTTGCGGGTCCGCCTGTTTTTTTCGGATAATAAGTGTGGTCAATAAAATCATGAGATAAAGAATTGGCGGTACCATGGCACAGATCATCCAGGCAGGTGATCGAACAAGTATGAAGCCGGTCCGCTGGTTTTGAATAACACTGAGATCTTCATAATTATATGCAATCCCTTTTGTCCAGGTTTCAACTTCATTACTGCTTACCATCGGCAGGGACCGGCCTTCCGCATCCAATGCCGTGACAACCCGCGTTGATTTGACGGTTATGGCAATGGGCTGTGTTCTGGCAATTTTATATTTTTGGGAGCTCGTGTCAAAATAGGGCAGTTCAATGGATGGAATCTGTTTCACATCCGGGCGTAATGCCCGGAGCGTCTGGGTAAACACTTTGGTTTTGCCACGGGTTTCTCCAGTGGCGCGTTCCTGGGGTATTTTAAAGTCTTTTGTCAGGTTCGCCTGATTGGTTAATAACGGCAGGGAAACCTGGTCCAGATATTCCGGTCCGCTTAATGTAATCGTTAATGTAATCGGGTCGCCCACATTGACATCGATTGGCGTTGCTTGGGATGAAATTTTATAATTACCAATATGGCCGGCAAAATTAGCTGGTTTTCCCTGAATCGGGACATGCTTGACTTTCAGGTGGAGTGCGTTTGAAGGGACCACCACTTTTTTATAGATTCCCTGTCTGCCGCCAAACACACCTGAAAAAAAGTTACCCCCAAATGGGCGGCGGCGTTGAGATTGTCGGTACCCGGTTAGGATCTCGCAGGCAACCGTTGCCGGTTCAATCGACAGATCACCAGGTCTTTTAGGGATTAAAACTTTTGAAAATATAATGGTTGTATATTGGATCCCATCCAGCGAATCTTTTCCCTGTTCTGCGATGACCTCACCGGCTGCCAACGGAATGCGATAATATTTTATTGACGATTTTTGATCGGTTTCAGGATCGATAAAATAAAACCAGTCGGTTCTATCCAAAAGCGGAATCACAAAATTAAAGGAACGGACATCTTGTCGAAGATACCATGTCACAATGAAAGTAACCGGTTCTCCCACATAGCAATGCTTTTTAGACAGGGACAGGCGCAGCTTGATGTCATCGGTCGTTTCAGGCTTTAAAATATTGACATTAATCGGCCGGGTGCGTACTGTCAGGCCATCCGCCTGAATAAAGAGCGAGGGAATGGTCAGCGGGCCCGTTTGCCTAGGGGTTAACTGATAGGAGAACACAAACCCCCGGCTGACAGTTTTTGTTATTTGCCCGTTAATATATGTAATCGATGAGCTATTATTTTGTGATCCTCCTTGATATTGAACTAAAAAATCATCCAGGCCTGATAAATCCGGCGGCTCCGGCTGATCACTTCCTGAAACCCTTATTTGTAAAGTAAACGGATCACCTACATATAAAGGACCTTCTTGTATAACCGCATCAGCAGTAACCTGGGCAGCTAAAGAAGGAACATGATAGAAATAACATGCCAGAAGCATGAGTATGAAAAGGGTGGTATTTTTCGATATGCTCACTACCAATCCTTATCAACTTTTTTAAAATTTTCGGGAGAAAACGGCACCCGTTGTTTTTTATTTTCTTTTTCTTCGTCTAAAATATTGTTTGCATCATCCCGCAACTGGACCATTTGATTTTCCGGGTGCTTCTTGTCAGGCTGTTTCTGATCCGGCTTATTTTTCTCCGATTTATCTTTTTCAGGCGCTGATGACTGGGATTCACTATTTTCATCTTGTTGATCTTTGTTCTTTTCGCCTTTTTCCTGCTGTTGCTGACCCTTTTGCTGGTCCTTTGGGTCGCTTTTTAAGGCTTCAAGCGCCTTATTTAAATCATCTAAAGATTTTTGCTGGTGATCTGCCGCCGTCTGGATTTCATTTTTTGAAAACCGGTCAATTGCCTGTTCCTGTTCGTCAACAGCGGCATCTATGTGTTGTTTAGACGGATGTTCCGGCGGGGCGGGGCTCGCCTTAGATGATGCAGTAGCCGTTGGCGGCGGTGGCTTGGTTAGTTGTTCACAAAAATTTTGGGTTTCATTTTTTAATTGTTCCTGCGCGTTTGCGATATCCTGATTCCGCTGGAAATTTTTTTGATCGTTTTGAGTGGCTGATGTATCCGGCGTCTTGTTTGACGGTTCTTCATTCATTAAAGAGTGGCTTTTAGCGAGAAGATCTTTCTGCTTTTCAATGAGTTCCTTTATTTTTTCTGCCGTTTTCTGTGCCTGCGCCTGCTGTTTTTTTGCTTCTTCCTCCTGTTTTTTGATTTGGTCCAGCACGAATTTCATCATAAGGCGAACCATTTCAATGTTTTCAGCAGCTTCAAAAAATTCCGGGTCCAGCGTCAGTGCTTCTTGAAAAGATTGAACACTGGATCCATATGCTTCAAGGGTTTTTTTTAAATCACTGTCTTTTTGACGATCCCCTTCCCGGAAAAAACACAATCCTGAGTTGAACTTGCTTTTGACTTCAAGGGAGATATCCTTTGTTTTAATGGCCACCTGCCCAAAAGCGTCTCTGGCGGATGCATAGTTTTCTTTTTTATATAGTGCGGTTCCTTTGTTAAAATAGATATACGGAGACTCTGGATCATCCACGGCCGCTTCATCATAGGCGCTGATGGCTTCATCGTATTTGCCGGAAGAAAAAAAGGTATTTCCTTTTTTTACCAATTTTTCTTTTGATGTCGCCTGAGCCGTATTCATGAAACTGATGGCGCAGGTGACGACGATAAAACCGATAATGAGTTTAAAAAATTTATCCATGATTCTTTAATACTTTTTTTCTTTCGTTTACCAGCAGTTCGATGCAAAGGATCATAAACGCCGCTGCTAGAAATATCTGGAACTTTTCTTCATACCGTTTAATGGTGCCTGATTCAAGCTGCTTTTTGTCTGCCGTGGCGATCAGCCGGACATAGACATCTCCCAGATCGATGGTGCCGGTGGCAACATTTAAATATTTCCCCCCGGGCGTGGCATTGACCATTTTACGCAGGGTGTCCGCATCCAGTCGGGACCAGACTTCCTGTCCATTATATTTTAAAAATGTTTTGATCCCGGCTTCATTTGTGACAGGAATTCGTTTCCCCTCATTTTCATCGCCAAGGCCGATGGCAATAATCCGGATGCCTTTTTCGCCTGCGTCTTTTGCAGCATCCACGGGAAAACTGTCGTGGTCTTCTCCATCTGTGATTAAAATAATATCCTTAAATTCTTTTGCCTGATCGTCAAACACATCGGTCATGACTTTTCGCAAGGCATCGCCCATAAGCGTGCCGCCCCGGGCGATACTGTCTGTTGAGATATCATTTAGCATCATCTTAAAAAAACCATAATCAAGGGTCAAAGGACATTTGACGGCAGCGGTGCCGGCAAATGCCACGAGCCCGATGCGATCCCCTTCAAGCCGTTCAATACAATCTGAAATAGCCAGCTTGGCCCGTTCCAGACGATTCGGGACCAGGTCTTCCGCCAGCATGCTTTTGGAAACATCCAGCAGAAAAACCACATCACGGCCTTTTCGTTCAATGGTCTCCGGTTTCGGGTTCCAGGCGGGCCTTGTCATACCGAGAATCATAAACACCAAAGCCAAAAGAACTGCGGTGGATTTCCAGAATCGTTTGGTATAGCTCAGCGATACAGGGATTTTATCCAAAAGACCGGCATCAATAAACAGTTTCAGGCCGGATTTTCTTTTCTGCCAGGCATACACAAGCAAGACCGCCAGCAGCGGGATCACCCACAAAAAATATAACATATTGATCTGTTGAAGTATCATATGCTTATGGAATCTTTCTAAAAATGGTATTTGATAATAGTATTTCAAGACCGATGAGTATCAGGGCGAGTAATGCAAAAGGGAGAAACGATTCATTGTAATCGACAAATTTAACGGATTCAATTTCACTTTTCTCCATTTGATCGATCTCCTGATAGATAGCGGAAAGGGAATCCGCATCGCTTGCTTCACGGAAAAAACCGCCGGTCTTTTTCGCAATCTGTTTTAATGCGGTCGTATCGACCCGTTGACGTACAGGGACTTTATATACGCCAAACGGCGTCCGGATGGATTGAACGGCATCTCCGCCGCCAATGGCAATGGCATATACCTTAATGCCCCAATCCGCCGCCAGTGTTGCGGCCTGCAAAGGATCCCGTTTACCCGCATTGTTTTCACCGTCTGACAGCAGGATAATGATTTTGCTTTTGATCTGATATATTTTCTTACTTCCCGGTCTTTGCCGGGCCAGGGCCTCATCCGCTTTTTCAAGACGCGCCGCTGCAAGTGCCAGCGCATCACCGATGGCTGTTCCATCCTCGGAACGCACCTGAACCAGCTTAATGGTATCCAGAAAAGGGGATAGTGCCCCATGTGCCAGGGTCAGTGGACAGATCGTATCCGGATACCTGGCAAAAGCGATCATGCCGATAAGATCATCCGGCCGGCCCTTCAAATCGCTATCATCACCTAAGGCAAAATTTTGAAACACTTTTTTAACCACATCCAGGCGGGTCATTTGCCGGCCGTCATATTCCATTTCAGCGCCCATGCTGCCGGAGCGGTCAACAACCATTTCAATGGCAATACCTTTGCTGATATCAATAATCTGCTCCCGTCCGGTCTGAGGGCGGGCAAGGGCAATGACCAGGCAGGCAAGTGCCAGTATCCGGATAACGGTCGGCAAATGATACAGCCTGCGGCGTAATGAGCGCCCGGCTTTTGCCGCGTTTGCTGTTGAGGAAAACCGTATGGACCCCTGTTTTAAGGAGAAACGGCGGATAATCAACAGAGCCGGTATAATGATCAGCAGTAAAAATGCCCATGGAGATTCAAAATGCATAACAGAAAATGTTTACTCCTTTTCCTGTGTTTCCAGAATAAATTCCTTACAGCTGTCAAAGGTTTTCTGGATATCCTCTGTTTGCGGCTGATGTTTTGCAAATTTCACCAGATCGCAAAGTGTTAGAAAATTTTTTAAAAGTAGTTTATGGGTGGTGGCAAAATTATTGACCGTCTGTTTATTGATGAGAAATTCTTCGGTTGTCAGTTCCGGTGCCCGGATGGAAAATCGGTTTTCAATGTATCGCCTCAGGATATCGGATATCTTATGATAAAATTCTTTGATGGCACCTTTTTCCACCAATTTTTCAGATACCAGGGCATTTAATTCATCAAATGCCTGCTGGTGGGCCGGTATTTTAATAATTAGCGCATTGTCGCCATTGCGTTTCCTTTTGCGGATAATTATAAAAATAATGATTCCTGAAATTAAAAAAATCAGGGCAATGCCCCCGGTCCACATCCATAAATTATAGGATTGCGGCAGATCTTGCGGCGGTTTGATATCATGAAGGGTCAGTTTTTCAAAATTTTCCGGGAGCAGGGATGTTACATGCACCGTGATTTCTTCGGTTGAAATTTCATGCAGGGTATCGTCTGCATCCCCTTTTTTCTTAAAATGAACTGTCATGGACGGAATTCTATAGTCACCGGACAAAAACGGTTCAAGTACATAAGAACGGCTGACCTTCAAACGGTTTTCACCGGTCAGTGCCGGTTGCGAGGTATGATAGTCAACAATTCCAAACTGCTCTAATTTTTCACCAAACTTTGGCAATTGAACATCATAATCTTCATCGGAAATTACCGAGAGCGTCAGGTTCAATCGGTCGGCAATGGATATTTCTGTTTTGTCCGTGTCTAAATGAACGCTGACCGGACCGCGTTCAAATGTTTTGTGAATTCCCGTATCTTTTGTTTTAGACGAATCGGCTTGTTTTTTTTCTTCGGGGGCCTTTGCCTGACATGCAGATAACCATGCCATAAAGAACAGGATAAAAAGCAGGCAAACAACATGTCGTTTATGGGGCGTGTAACGTATTTTAAAAGAAATCTCAGAAACCATTGTCATTAAATTCTCATGCGCGAATTCGGTTTAAACTTTTCATCTTTAGTTTAAAGGTGCTTTTGCTTTGGTGGGTGTCTCAGCATCTTTTTTTTCTTCGACGTTTTTCAATGCGGACTGATGAATCACCACATCATACTGCTCTTTTAACTGTGTCAAAAGTTCTTGTTGTATTTCCTGCTCTTTTTGGGAACGAAGGGTTTTGTATACATCATTTTTAACGTCTTCAAACGGTTGCTGCTTATCCTCTTTTTTATAGGCTTCTTTATTTGCATCATAATAGGTTCTAAGATCAGACAAAGTAATTTTTATCCGGTTTTCATATTGTTTTTCCAATGCCATTTTGGCAAGAAGACGTCTTTCCTGATCATTGATGAGATTCCGAATTTTTGGATTTTTTGCCAGATTGATTTCCCTGGCTTTTCGGTAAAGAATTTCTTCTGCGACATACTGGTTTAAAAACATCATCCGGTTGGCGGGTGTGGCGAATTGTTTGAGCAGGGCTCCTTTTTGTTTGTTTCGATCTTCTTCCGGCAGGTAAGGGGCCATCAGGCTTATTTGGTGTTCAATATTATTTTCCATGCGTTGATCTATTTCGGACGCAGTGATTTTTTGATTCCCGATTTCAGCAACCACCGGGTCGGTTATTGCCGCTGTGTTCCCTGAAGGCTTCAGGGTCACACGATCTGAGAGCTCATGGCGCATGGCTGAAAATTTCCCCATTGATTCAAGGCATTCCTGAATCCGGATAGCAATTTCAGAAGCAATGGAATCCATGGAGGAAAAACTTTCTGACCGGTAATAACTGTCCAGCGCCTGTTCATAGGCATTATTGTCCTGGTAGAGTTTACCAATCCGGTACCATATGAGTGCCGTATCTTTATCACCCAGACCGGCCTCGGTGATATATTCCTTCCAGGCAATGGCGGATGAAGTGTACAGGCCCCGTTTTTCAAGTTTTAATGCCAGTTTTTTTTTCAAATCAGTATTTAAGGTATTTTTTTTCTGACCGGCAGCGGTTAATGCCTTTGCTCTTAATGAAATAAATATATTTGCGCTAACCCCTAAAAGGAGCAATATAAGAATCACCGTCAACAGTCTTGACTGTCGATGACCGGTGTTTATTTGTTGCACGGGCAGTTCAAAGTTCAATTTTTTTGTTAGATTGTCATCCGGCATATTTACCTCTTTGCATAAACTTTTTTATTTTTGCATCCGTCTCTCACGGGTCTTGAAAAATTTAACCAAATCTACCACATAATCCCTGTTTGTAAATATTTCAATATGGTCAATGTCCATGGATCGAAACATCTCTTTCAGGCTGCCGTGTCTTGCGGCACCCAGTTTTTCATAATTTTTCCGGACATCTTTACTGCCCGTATCAATAAGAATCAACTCTCCGGTTTCTGCGTCTTCAAGTTCAATCAGGCCGACATTAGGTAGTTTAATTTCCCTGGGGTCGGTGATGGACATAGCGATGAGATCGTGCTTTTTGCCAAGAACACGTAACTGCTTTTCGTATCCTTCTTCCAGAAAATCAGAAATCAGAAATACCACACTCCGTTTGGTAATGATGCGCCCCATATAGTCGATGCCGGCTGAGATGCTTGTCTTTGCCTGTTTAGGCTTAAATTCAAGCAGTTCTCTGATTAATCGAAGGACATGCGTGGTGCCTTTGGCCGGAGGAATAAACATTTCAACCTGATCGGTGAAAACAATCAGACCGACTTTGTCATTATTTTTGATAGCGGAAAATGCCAATAGAGCACATAATTCGGCGGCCACTTCGTTCTTGATTTTGCGGGTGCTGCCGAATGATCCGGATGCGGAGAGATCCACCAGAAAAATAACCGTCAGTTCTCGTTCTTCCACAAAAAGCTTAACATGCGGTTCTCCGGTTCTGGCGGTAACATTCCAGTCGATGGAACGGATATCATCACCAATATTATATTGTCGAACCTGGTCAAATTCCATACCTCTGCCTTTGAATACACTTTCATATTCTCCGGCCAAAGAATCGTTAACCGCTTTACTGGTATAGATCTGAATGTAACGTATCTTTTTTGCAAGCTCTTTTGGAATCATGGAACATCAACCGTTTCAAGGATCTGTTCGATGATATCTTCGGATGTTTTTTCTTCTGCTTCTGCTTCATAGGTAATAATTACCCGGTGCCGTAACACATTTAAGGCAATAGTTTTAACATCCTGTGGTGTCACATATCCGCGCCCTTCAAGCAGCGCATTTGCCTTAGATGCCATGGCAAGAAATATGGTGGCACGCGGGGAAGCACCATACCGGATCAACTGGCTGATATCAAGTTTGTAGTTTTCTGGTTTACGGGTAGCCTCCACGATGTTAACGATATATTCTTCTATTTTTTCATCCATATAAATTTCATCAGCAAGGGCTCTTAGCCGTTTAATATCTTCAGGTGAAATTATCGGTTTCACATCAATCGGCGGCGCCGAGCGTGCCATTCTTTTCAGTATTTCATGTTCTTCGGTTTTAGTGGGGTAGGTGATTTTGAGCTTCAGCATGAACCGGTCCACTTGGGCCTCAGGCAGCGGGTAAGTCCCTTCTTGTTCAATGGGATTTTGGGTGGCCATCACCAGAAACGGATCATCCAGCTTAAAACTTTCTTCGCCAATGGTCACTTGGCGTTCCTGCATGGCTTCCAAAAGAGCGCTCTGAACCTTTGCAGGCGCCCGGTTGATTTCATCAGCCAGCACAATGTTGGCAAAAATCGGTCCTTTTTTAGTTTTAAAATCGCCGGTTTTAGGATTGTAGATAAGGGTCCCGACAACATCCGCCGGCAGCAGATCCGGGGTAAACTGAATGCGTTTAAATGTTGCCTGAATCATGCCGGCAAGTGTTGTGACGGATAATGTTTTCGCCAAGCCAGGGACACCCTCAATCAATACATGATTGTTGCAAAGAAGCGATAGCAACAGGCCGTCAATGAGTTTTTCCTGACCCACAATTACTTTATGCATTTCGGATCTGATTTGATTGATGACAGCGCTTTCTTTTTCAACCCGTTCGCCAATCTGTTTCACGTCAACTGCCATGGTGTTCACTCCTTACCTGAAATCTGAATGTTTTATCCACTATCAATTATCAATGAAAAATTATACAAAATAAAGCTTGATGGCTTCGTAAAAAAAAATATGCGGTTCGGTAATTTTTGCAAATTAAATTAACCACCGCCATATTTTTGTCAAGTCTTTGTCAAAAAAAATAAAAATTACTGATGATGAAATCTCTAAGCCATCTAAGCTAAATAATCACGGTTTGTATATAGCGTGTCTATAATAAGAAAAAGGTTAAAATTAAATTAGAATTTTCTTATTATACCTGCAACAATATTATATTTGACGTTTGTGTCTGTATATGACTATTTTATATTTAGTCAGCATCGATATATATATGTTATCGGAGTGCATATTTTTTAGGTTTATCCGCTTAAAAGTCATGAAAAGCGACTGTTTCAGGAAAAAAATATGTTAAAACTTGAATCTTTACCCATTTATTATTCCTTGACATAAATCTATGAAAATATTGGTTTGCGGGCCTTCCTGGGTGGGCGATATGGTCATGGCCCAGAGTTTATTCATAACACTAAAAAAACGCTATCCGGATGGAATTGTCGATGTGCTTGCCCCTTCATGGTCATTATCGCTTCTTTCACGAATGCCGGAGATAAACCAGGCCATTGAATTGCCGATCGATCACGGTGAACTGGGCCTGAAAAAACGATTTAAAGTCGGTCGGAAATTGTCCAAAAACAAATACGATTGGGCAATTATTATCCCGCGATCGATTAAGCCGGCCATGGCTCCTTTTTTTGCCCGCATTCCGGTCCGAACAGGGTATAAAGGGGAGGCAAGGTATATCCTGATAAATGACCCGCGCAAGCTGGACAAAACCAGGCTCACCATGACCGTACAACGCCAGGTGGCTCTGGGTTGTCCTAAAGACGCAAAACAACCGCCAAATCCAATTCCGCCGCCAGTATTGCACATCGATACAACCAATCGCCAACATATTGTGGACACCCTTCATCTTGACCTGAATCGGCCGATCATTACTTTTTTCCCAGGTGCCGAATATGGCCCTGCCAAGCAGTGGCCGCTCGAATACTTTAGAACGCTGGCGTTAAAACTTGTGGCAGCGGGATATCAGATCTGGATTCTCGGCGGGCCTCAGGACAAGTCATACGGAAGTGTGATTGCCGGAGAAAACAATTCACATCTATTCAATTTAATAGGTAAAACATCGATGGGGGATGCGATTGACCTCATTAGTCTGTCTAAAATTGCGGTAACAAATGATTCCGGTCTGATGCATGTCGCTGCGGCTGTTGGGGTGCATGTCGAGGTTCTCTACGGGGCCACTTCACCGGATTATACCCCCCCCCTTACAAAGAAAAAAACAATACATTATTTAGCGCTCGACTGCGCGCCCTGTTTTCAGAAAGAGTGTCCTCTCGGCCATTTAAATTGTCTGAAAAAAATAATGCCATCCGACGTAATGGAATCGATCGACAGTTATATTAGCCGTCAGGAATAAAAAATTAAATAGTGATCAGTTTTTTTTGAAAATAAAAAATAAAGGTATAATGAGGATAGCAATAATAGGGGCCGGCAGAAACAGAAACGGCATCGGGCAATACATCGGAAAGTATTTTCAAAAAAACGGGGCGAGCGTCATATCGGTTCTGGGTACGACAAAACAAACAGCCCGAAAGGCGGCTTCTGCTTTAACCCGATACGGCATCAATGCAACATCCTATACCGATTTTTACACCATGGCGGAAAAAGAACAGCCCGATGCGGTTGTCATCGCTTCCCCTGAATCATCTCACCTTAAATATCTGCTGAAATGTATTGAAACGGGCGTGCATGTATTTTGCGAAAAACCATTCATCAAACAAGATAAAAATGATATGGATATCACCTTATTGCTTGATGATATCTTTGAACAGGCTGAATCCAAAAAATTAAAAATAGCGATGAATTCTCAATGGCCGTTTTCCCTGCCATTCTATGAAGCGCTTTGCGGTCCGGTGGACAAACAAAAAACGAATACTTTTTTTATCAGACTTTCCCCTATAGTTTCAGGAAAAGAAATGATTTTAGATTCTGTCCCTCACGCTTTGAGTATTTTATACTTTGTGTTTAGTGACGGACAAATTGGGGACCTGAGTATTGAGGCTGATAAAAAAAAAATAAACATCAAATTCCATTATATATTTCCTGCCGGTTATTGCAGGGTTCAGATTGAACTTGTTAGAACTGTTCATCAACCGCGTAAATTTTCATATGGGTTTAACAATAAAATAGTTCATCGGGTTCTGGACCTTAACCGGTATGATATTTTTTTTACGTATTCTGACAAAACGATGAAAATAAGCGACCCATTAGAGCTCTCGGTGCGGGATTTTATTTCGGCCATCAGGGACAACCGGGAACCACTCATCGGTAAAAACCATATTGTGAGTAATATATCCATGCTAAAAAAAATTTATAACTATTCTAAATCAATCTAAGGAAACGACATGAATAAACCAAAAAATAAAGAGCATGATTTTAGTTCAAAATTAAGGCAGTCTTCGGTAATCGGCGGCCTTAAGAAGTATATTGCCTGGCAACGAAATGCCGAAACGCCGGATAATCATCATTCTGTTCCCAATATGGCGCCGATATCCATAAACCTGGATTTGACGACCGCCTGTAATTTTTCATGCCCGCATTGCGTTGATTCAGAAATTACAAATACCGGGGAGTCTCTGGATATAGAGGAAATAAAGCAAAGTTTAGACACCTTAAAATCCCGTGGATTATTATCCGTTATACTTTTAGGCGGCGGGGAACCTACTCTTTATAATGAGTTTGCTGAGATTGTTCGTTATATTAAAAATAAAGGGCTACAGCTGGGTATTGTTACCAACGGATCAAAACTGGGACGCGTTTCAAAAATCGCTGATCTGCTGGGAAAGAATGACTGGGTGAGGTTGTCTTTAGACGCAGCCAGCCAGGAAACCTTTAACAAACTTCATAGGCCCAGAACCCCTGTGGCATTAAAGGATATTCTTCATAATGCCCAGGAATTAAAAATGCGAAATCCGGATATTTCCCTCGGGTATTCCTTTGTTATTATGTGGGAAGGGTTAAGTTTTAATGGGAACGCGCTTGAACCCAATATCCATGAAATGAGCGAAGCCGTACGACTTGCATCCAAGCACCTTTTTGATTATATTTCCTTTAAACCATGCCTGATACGGCTTCCGGATTCTAAAACGGAAACGCTTTTAGATAGTGTTGACCAGAAAAAAGAACAACGCATCATAGAAGCGGTTAAAAAAAATCTTCAAGATGCCAAAGATATGGCGGGCAGCAACCTTAAAGTCCTTGAAAGTGTTAATTTAATCGCGATGATGAATAACCAGGTGCATGAGTTGAAAAAACAGCCCCACATATGTCATATGCAGATTTTTAATACCGTAGTGGCGCCATCGGGTATTTTTCACTGCCCGGCGTTCAGGGGCGTTGAAAATGCCAAACTTGCAGAATCGAATGGGTATGCCGGGCAAAAAAAATTCGATGAGACATTACAGCGTCTGACACATTCGATTACCGCCTTTAATGCTGCAAAAGAGTGCGATCGTATCGCATGTTTTTATAACCATGTAAACTGGTGGGTAGAAAATTTTATACATTCCGACAGCCGTGTGGAGGATATCGAGGAAGTGAAAGACGATAATTTCTTCATTTAGAAATGAATTTATTCTCTTGTCATATGATAAAAGAAATATGTCCGGGCATTAACTATTGACTTAGAATATGTAATTGTTTAATTTGTCCATGTTTACGCCTATATGTATAAAAAATTATATAAAATCAAACAGTTGCACATTCATAAACATCGTTTGGGTCCAATCCTTAAATTTAGATAAATACTTATGAACATAACGAATTTAATCTTACCGACAATCGTCGCCTCTGTTGAAGCAGGTCTCGCCATTCTGGAAGTGTATAGCCAGGATTTTGCTGTTGAGGAAAAAGAAGATAAATCCCCTCTGACGCTTGCGGATAAAAGATCACATGAGATTATCCTGTCCCATTTAACTCCGTTTGATATTCCCGTATTGAGCGAAGAGGGCAAAGCAATCGATTACCATGTCCGAAACCAATGGGACTATCTCTGGATTGTTGATCCGCTGGACGGAACCAAGGAGTTTGTCAAAAGAAATGATGAGTTCACGGTCAATATCGCACTGGTGAAAGAAAATAAACCGATTATGGGCGTTATCTATGTGCCGGTACTCAAACAGCTGTATTATGCTGCCAAAGATTTTGGGGCGTATCTTATCGTATTAGATTCGGGATTTGATTTGAAGGATTGTACGCTTGAACAGTTGGTACAAAAATCCATTCCCGTTGATGTTAACACCCCTAAAACGCGTCCATTCACCATTGTCGGCAGCCGATCCCATGCCACCAGAGAACTTGAAGCATATGTAGAACAGAAAAGAAATGAACATGACGTGGTTGATTTTATTTCCGCCGGCAGTTCTTTAAAATTGTGCCGGGTAGCGGAAGGTAGCGCGGATGTTTATCCAAGACTGGGACCGACCATGGAATGGGACACTGCCGCCGGGCATGTAATTGCTGAATGCGCCGGCGCATCCGTCTTCAGGGCGGACAATGGCGAACCCTTATTGTATAATAAAGAAAATTTATTAAACCCATGGTTTTTTATTTCTAACGGAAAACACTGATTTTTACTTAGCAATTGGAACTTCTATGACGGATTCAATCAATGATGCCCATGGCGGCAGGCTGGTTAATTTGCTGGTCGATGAAGATCGCGCCCGGCGTTTAAAAGAAATTGCATTAAATATACCCGACGTTATGTTAAACAATCGCCAGCTCTGTGATCTGGAGTTGCTTGCCATTGGCGGATTTTCTCCGCTAAAAGGGTTCATGATTCGTTCCGATTATGAGTCCGTGCTGGACCGTATGCGGCTTCAGGATGATATTCTCTGGTCGGTTCCGGTCTGCCTGGATGTGTCTGAATCTTTCGCCAGGAATCTGGAAGCCGGTCAGTCAATTGCTTTGCGTGATCCGGAAGGATTTTTGCTGGCAGTGATGCATGTTGAGGATCTCTGGCCGGTGGACCGTCAAAAAGAAACGCAGCAGGTTTATGAAACACAGAATACGAATCACCCAGGCGTTTGGTATCTGAATAATAAGTCCGGTGATTATTATGTCGGCGGCAGCCTGGAAGTCATCAGCCTGCCGCTTCATTTTGATTTTAAGCAGCTTCGCCAGACGCCGAGAGAAGTCAGAGCCATTTATGCCAAGCTGGGATGGCAACGGGTTGTCGGCTTTCAGACCCGTAACCCCCTGCATCGGTTTTTATTTGAAATGACCACCCGGGCCATGCGTGAGGCGCGTGCCAACCTGCTGCTGATGCCGGCTGTCGGTATGACACGGCCCGGTGATTTTGATCATTATACCCAGGTCCGGTGTTATCAGGCGGTATCCGGCCATTATCCGCCGAATTCTCATGTCATGTCGCTGCTTCCCCTGGCCATGCGCCTGTCAGGTCCCCGTGATGCTATTTTAGACGCCATTATCGCAAAAAATTACGGGTGCTCTCATTTTATCGTCGGCCATGACCATGCCAGTCCAGGCTGTGATGCGAATGGTGACTCGTTTTATGAAAGTGACCGGGCGAGAAATCTTGCTAAAACGTTTAGTGCCGAAATGGGGCTTGAGATCGTTTCATTTGAAAAGTTTGTCTATCTTCCCTTTGAAGATGAATATCAATCTATCGACCAGGTGCCCGAAGGAACTCAGACGATTTTCATGACCGGATCAGACATTCGAAATCGTATTCGGGAAGGGCGTCGGATTCCGGAATGGGCGACGTTTAAAGAAATTGTCAAAGAACTCCAAAAAGCGTATCCGCCCCCCCGGCACCAAGGGTTTACCGTTTTTTTAACCGGATTATCCGGGGCGGGTAAGTCAACGGTTGCCAAAGTTCTTTATTCCATATTTCTTGAAATCGGGGACCGTCCGGTGACGCTTTTGGATGGTGATATCGTTCGCCAGAACCTGTCCAATGAGCTTAATTTCAGTAAAGAACACCGGGATATTAATGTTCGGAGAATCGGTTTTGTTGCCAGCGAAATCACCAAAAATCGGGGTATCGCCATTTGTGCGCCTATTGCACCTTATGAGAATACGCGTCAGGAAGTCCGTCAGGTGATTGAGCAGTACGGCGGGTTTATTGAGGTGCATGTGTCAACACCCATTGAGGAATGTGAAAAGCGTGACCGTAAAGGCATGTATGCCAAGGCCAGGGCAGGTTTAATTAAAGGGTTTACCGGTGTTGATGATCCCTATGAATCCCCGGTATCCCCGGAGCTTCGGATAAATACAATGGATCTGACACAGGTAGAGGCCGCTCAGGAAATTTTGTTGTTTTTAGGAAAGAAAGGGTTCATCTAGCGATGTCTTCATTAAAACCAATAATTGCCGTAATTGGCCTTGGATATGTGGGGCTGCCGGTTGCCGTTGAATTTGGGAAAAAATATCCCACCATCGGGTATGATTTAAAAACACAGAGCATTGAAGCCTATAAAAAAAATATGGACCCGACCGGTGAGATGTCTGAAAAAGAACTAAAGGCCGCAACCAGGATTGAATACACCACAGATCCTGAAAATATTTCAAAAGCGGACTACATTATTGTGGCGGTCCCCACCCCCATTGATGATGCCCGTCAACCGGATTTACGGCCTTTGAAAAGCGCATCGGAAACCGCTGGTCGATATATGAAAAAAGGGGCGGTGGTTATCTACGAATCAACGGTTTATCCGGGTGCCACCGAAGAAGTATGCGTTCCGATTCTGGAAAAAATATCCGGCCTGACATGGCAACAGGATTTTAATGTGGGGTATTCACCGGAACGGATCAATCCGGGTGACAAAGCGCATACCTTGACGAACATTGTTAAAGTTGTTTCCGGAGACACAAATCAAACGCTTGATCGGGTGGCCGATCTTTATGGTTCGATTATTCCGGCGGGCGTATATCGTGCCCCGAGCATTAAAACTGCGGAAGCAGCAAAAGTCATCGAAAACACCCAGCGGGATCTTAATATTGCGTTGATGAACGAGCTGGCTGTAATATTTGATAAATTAAACATTGATACAATCGATGTGCTTGAAGCGGCCGGCACCAAGTGGAATTTCCTGCCGTTTCGTCCCGGTCTGGTGGGCGGACACTGCATCGGCGTTGATCCATATTATTTGACCTATAAAGCGGAAACCGCAGGCTATCATCCGGAAGTGATACTTGCCGGCAGACGCATTAATGACAACATGAGTAAATTTATTGTGGCACAAATGATCAAGTTGATGACGCGTTCCGGTTTGAATATTAAGGATGCCCGGGTCGGAATTCTCGGACTGACGTTCAAAGAAGACTGTGCGGATTTAAGAAATTCACGGGTGATTGATATTATAGAGGAATTGGAATCCTATGCCATCCACCCCATTGTCCATGACCCGCTGGCAGATGCGAAAGAAGCAAAAAGTTTTTTTAATATCAATTTAAGTCCCATGGAAGAAATAACGAATCTTGATGCTGTTATTATTGCCGTTGGGCATCAATTGTACAAAAGCATACCACTTGATAAATTAATAAATCATTTAAATCCAAATGGTTGCATTATAGACATTAAGTCTATACTTGATGTTTCTGAGGTGAAAAAATCCGGAATTAATTATTGGCGATTGTAAGTATTTTTATTTTTAACAATTGACGGCTTTGTAAAAAATCCAAATTCTGTGTTGCGCTACATTCTTCGTTTCTTCAAAGTACGCTTAGTACGAATCATCACTCAGAATTTGCGCGCCTTGAATTTGAACTTTTATACTTTACCGTCGGAATCTGACTTCCAAATAAGTAAATCTTAAAAGCATTATCTCCCGCAGAGGCGCAGGGAAAAATTGTTTATGCGCATGGATTCACTTATTAATGGATACAGCGTCATAAAAAGGCGTTGCATAGCTTTTTACGAGACTATCAACAATTACGATTCATTTAAGATCATTTTACGCTTTGTTTGATTACGATACTTATGTACTGACATTTTTTAAGCTTATGGAGGGGCAATGAAAACAACGATCATGGAAACGATGAAAAGCACCGTTGATAAATATGGAAACAAAGTTGCACTGAAAACCAAGATTAACGGTGAATGGACGGAAATGACCTGGAATGAATACTATAATCAGGTCAGGACCACCGCGCGTGCTTTTATCGGGCTGGGTCTTGAGGTCGGCAAAGCGGTCAGTATTCTGGGCAACAATTGTCCGCAATGGTTTATCAGTAATTTGGCCGGTATATTTGCCGGAGGGGTTCCGGGTGGCATATATACGACGAATAGTCCGGACCAGTGCAAATATGTTGCGGAACACAGTGAGGCCAACATTGCGGTTGTGGAAAATGCGGAACAACTATCAAAATTTATGGAAATTAGAGATCAACTTCCGGATCTAAAAGCGATTGTCATGATGAACGGGTCTGATCAGGACAAGGATGTCTATTCATGGCAGGACCTGTCTAAACTTGCGGAAAAGATTTCTGAAGAGGAGTTAAATGAACGGATCAATGCTCAGAAACCGGATGATACGTGCACGCTGATTTATACGTCCGGCACCACCGGCAATCCTAAAGGGGTTATGATCAGTCATGACAATCTTACCTGGGTCGTCCGGCAATTGCTGGGTATTCTTGATGCCACCGATGAAGAGCAGATTATCAGCTACCTGCCGTTAAGTCATATTGCTGAACAGGCTGTCAGCCTTCATGGCCCCTATACTCTGGGATGTACGGTCTGGTTTGCCGAAAGCATTGAACAATTGGGAGAAAATTTGACCGAGGTTCATCCCACTGTTTTTGTCGGTGTTCCCCGAGTATGGGAAAAGATCCAGGCAAAAATGATGACTGCCGGTGCGCAAAATTCACCATTAAAGAAAAAAATCGCTGCATGGGCAAGGAAAAAAGGGCTTGAAGGCGGCTATGCGCATCAGAAAGGCCAGCCCATGCCGTTTCTTTATGGCTTGGCCAATAAACTGGTTTTTTCCAAAGTACGGGAAAAACTGGGGCTTGACCGATGCCGGTTCTTTGTTTCCACAGCAGCGCCGATTTCCTTAGATACATTGGAGTTTTTTTTAAGTCTGGGTTTTCCAATGACTGAAGTGTACGGTATGAGTGAATGCACGGGCCCTGGCACGGCATCTCTTCCGGAACCCTTTAAATACGAAACCGGATGGGCCGGTCCTGCTGTTCCCGGAACAGAAATGAAAATTGCTGAAGACGGAGAAGTATTGATGCGTGGCCGCCATGTATTTAAAGGATATTTTAAAAATGAAGCAGCAACAAAGGAGACCATCGACGAAGATGGCTGGCTTCATTCCGGTGACGTTGGGATCATAGATGATAGAGGCTTCTTAAAGATTACCGATCGAAAAAAAGAACTTATTATCACGGCCGGTGGTGAAAATATTCCGCCTCAGGTGTTGGAAGGAAAATTAAAAGCAATTCCGGTTTTAAGCCAGGCCGTGGTCATTGGTGATAAGCGAAAATATATGACCGCGCTGTTTACCCTTGATCCTGAAAAGGTCGCACAGGTGGCGGCTGATGAAGCCGGCAGTCCGGCAAAAAATTCTGTTGAAGCAGCCAAATGCAAAAAGTTTAATGCTTATCTTAAGGGTAAAGTTGATGAAATCAACCAGACCCTGGCCCGTGTGCAGACGATTAAAAAGTTTGTTATTTTGCCGCAAGAGCTTTCTATTGAAGGTGAAGAGCTGACGCCGACCATGAAGTTGAAGCGAAGAATCGTCAATAATAAATATGCTAAGGAAATTGAAAGCATGTATTGATGCCATATTTAAACGGATTGAAAAATGCTCCTTGCATCCCCAAAGATATAAACCGGAGATATAAAACCGGAGATATAAACCGTACTTTTTAAAAATTTGTTGAAATCATTAAGATCAAAATGATATCGATATTTTTTATTTATAACCGTTAACTGATTTGGAACTTTTCTGCTTATTAAATTGTGGAAGGAATTGAATTAATGCGTATTTCGATAAAAAAAACTGTTTGGGTAATGATTGTTTTTGCGATATCGGTTTGCCTGGTCGGTTCTGTATCATGTACAGACAATGCCGCAAAAGCCAAAGCGGAAAAGTCTACCGTCAATTCGGTCGCCCGTGTCAACGGCGTTGAAATTTCTCAGGTCGATCTAGAAAGAAAATTTAATCTCATTAAAGAACGATATGCCAGCATGGGGGTGCCCTTAGATGATACAAAACTCAATGAGTTTAAGGACAATATTTTAAAAAGCCTGATTGAACAGGAAGTCCTGTATCAGGAAAGTATTGCCCAGGGAATAAAAATTGACCCGGAGGCGATAAAGGCGGAACTGGATAATTTTAAAAAACAGTTTGAAACTGAAGCTGCTTTTAAAAAACAGATCGCAGCTATGAATTATACTGTCGATGCGATTACATCTCAAATTAAACAAAGCAAAACCATTCAGATATTTATTGAAGAAAAAGTAATGTCCACTGTTTCGATATCAGATGAAGAAACAAAGGCTTATTTTGACAGCCATCCGGATGAATTTAAAATGCCGGAACGCGTACGGGCAAGCCATATTCTGTTAAAAGTGGACCCCAAAGCAACAGACGCATCAAAAGCAGAAACACTTAAAAAGATTGAGGGGATTAAAAGCAAACTGGATAATGGTGAAGACTTTGCCAAGCTGGCCGAAGAAAATTCGGATTGCCCGAGCAGCGCAAAAGGCGGTGATTTGGGATTTTTTTCCCGTGGGCAGATGGTCAAGCCATTTGAAGAAATCGCCTTTGCTTTAAAACCCGGTGAAGTCAGTGGTGTGGTTGAAACCCAGTTTGGTTACCACATTATTAAAACGCAGGAAAAAAAAATAGCCACGACACTTTCCTATGATGACATTAAGGAAAAATTGACCGGCAAATTAAAGGAAAACAAATTTAAGAAAATGTTCCCCACCTACATTGAATCCCTTAAAGCAAAATATAAAATTGAAATACCCGACAGTGAGAGCAAAGTACCAGAAGATAAGGCGTCAAAAGAATTAAAGTAATAATATATAATAATCACTCAGTCAGATCAGATCATGGCTGACTGAGTGATTAA
>JAGGYV010000050.1 GCA_021162325.1 Desulfobacteraceae bacterium
GGCAAAAAACTCGGCCTTTCATGAACACATTTTAACTTTTTTTTAAAGTTATTTATAGGCTCGGTCCCGGACGCAGCCGGGGGGAACACTTCCAACTAACTCATCCATAAACGTTTGAAATTATAAAAAAGTTATTTTCTGATACAGTGGTGATGCGTCCCCATGAAAAGTTTTTAACGAGTTTATCAAAGTTAATGATTGCGCGTTTCGCGCAGTCCATAATTTTAAGCACTTTAGATCATTTTAGGCACTTCAAACTTTTTTATTTGAATCATATACACTTTTTGAATTTTGAAATTGTGTTTTTTTTGCACAATTTATAAAAAGTTAGTACCTATCGTTCATTCATTTCAAACTGGTTGAAGAAAAATGAAATCTCTTCGGCTGCAGTCTCGGTTGCATCTGAACCATGAACGATATTTTTTTCAATGTCTGTGGCGAAATCCCGGCGGATGGTTCCTTCGGCAGCTTCTTTGAAATTGGTCGCCCCCATCAGGGTCCTGTTTTTTTCAATAACGTTTTCACCCTCAAGGATCATAGGAACAATGGGTCCGGATGTCATAAATTCCGTCAGGCTGGTAAAAAAAGGGCGTTGCTTATGAACTGCATAAAATTTTTCCGCATCCGCCTGAGTCAGGTGCACCATTTTCAGTGCAATAATTTTAATGTCGTTTGTTTCAAACCGTTTAATCACGTCACCGATCAATCCGCGGCTGACGCCATCAGGCTTGATAATTGATAATGTTCTTTCCATTTTAGTTAATTCCTTTTTTATTGAATGTTTTTTTGAGGGAATTATCAGAAGGTGATATTCAAGTCAAGGGGCGTGGCATTGATTCACGATAATTTCGTTCTGTCGGTGAGATCATTAAACATCGGAATGTTCAAGCAATAAATGACAGTTGTATGATTATTTTCGGTGGGTTTCCGTTAACACTATATAAATAAAATTTTTTCAATAGTTCTTCCATATATTTAATTTTTTTGGTAATTAATAATATTCCACTTCATCATCTGAAAAGTACAATTCTGAAAAGTACAATTCTGAATGGATGATGTCTTAATGACGCGCTTTTGGGGGCTAAATGGCAACAAAGAAAACCAAATACAGCATGTCATTTTCCACAGGCGGACTTTTCCATCATGACTCCGTAAGGATCACCAGGCTCTATTCTGATTCCGGGAACTGGACAAAAGTTCGCGAGATCGTTGTTGAACAAAATATTTTACAGACAAGAACACTTGCTTCAACTCAAAGAGCCTCCCGTGAAATTTGTTCCCGGCTCAAACTTCTCAGTGACAAGGAGCTGATAGTTTTAACTGAAGGCTCATCCCAGGACCAATTCTATATCCTCTGGCTGGCTGTCTGCCGGCGGTACAGATTTATCTATGAATTTGCAGTCGAAGTCCTGCGCGAAAAATTCCTTACCCTTCAGTATGAAATAAAGTACGAGGACTTTGATGCTTTTTTTAATGCAAAAGCTGCATGGGATGAAGACTTTGATCGCATAACGGATTCCACCAGAAAAAAATTAAGACAGGTGTTGTTTAAAATTCTCAGAGAAGCTGGCCTGATAAGCCCGGAGCATCTAATTATCCCGGCAATTCTTTCATCTGATGTTTTAAAAGCCGTTGAAAATACATCCCGTAAAGACCTCAGTATTTTTCCTGTTGCCGAATCAGATCTAAAGGAGTGGGCAAAATGAAAACAGATGCAAATAAAAAGCCAATCAAGGAAAGGTATCAGCATCTTTTATCGGTTATCAGCAGTGAAAGATTTCTAAAAAAACAAGGACTCAATAATGAAGTTCCGTTTTTTATTTGTCCTTACTCCCCAGAAGACGCCAATGAAATGGAACGTCTTCAAAAACAGCTGATCAACAAGTTATCCATGTCCGGTATCCGGATACTCGCAATTAACCTTTATGACTTATCGGTTGAGATTCTTAAAAAAGAAGGTGACTGGGAATGGTATCTTGCGGAAGAAACAAAAATGGCAAAAGATGAATTACAGGAGGGTCTGCAGTCCATTTTAGACATTAAGTCAATATTAATACCTGCCATTGCGAACAGGATGCAGCAGACTGAGTTTGATGTCATGTTTATTTCAGGTGTTGGCGAGGTCTTTCCTTATATTCGTTCCCATAACATTCTCAATAACCTCCAAAGCACTGCCAAAGACCAGCCAACTATTATATTTTTTCCTGGTTCATACACACACACCCTTGCTTCCGGTGCTTCTCTGGATCTTTTTAACCGATTGCATGACGATAAATATTACCGGGCGTTCAACATATATCACTATGAAATATAATGGCGTCGTTAACAATCCCATCTACTGTGTTGCAGGATTTTCCCAGACACTCGATATGCGACATGTATGCCTTCATGCCTGAAAAAAGCCTGCGCCTTGTATATGAAACTGTTAACTTAGCCATTTTACAACGAAGGGGTACGAAATGAGTTTAAAAACAATTTTTAAAAAACCGGTTGACCGTACCATTGAAGGTGTCATCAAAGCAGATGATGAATCAAGCCTTCGTCTTGAGATTGAAGAGTATGTCCTCACGAATGAGGTTGAAAAGCGGCTTGAATCCTTTCTGGATGCGTATAACAACTATGAGGGAGCTAATGGCGTCTGGGTATCTGGATTTTTCGGTTCCGGAAAATCCCATCTGCTCAAAATACTGGCCATGCTGATGGAAAATCGTGAGGTAGAAGGCGATCCGGTGCTGGACTTGTTCCTGCCCAAATGCAAAGACAATAAAATCCTCCGGGGTGATCTGAAA
>JAGGYV010000086.1 GCA_021162325.1 Desulfobacteraceae bacterium
CATGATAATCAAAAATTTTGCTGGAAAAGGTTTTTGGTGTTTTGCCATTACCATTACCATTGTCGTTTTCCGATTTTCGGCCCCGATTGCTTTTCACCTCTTGCGGCTTATCCAGCGCAACAGCATCAATGACTTCAAAATTACCATAACAGCGGGTAATGACAGCAATATCGTCATCATCCATCATATTCCGCTTGGAGCCCAGGGATTTTCGCATTTTGCCGCAAAGATGCACTCCATTAATCAGCTGCACGTTGCCTTTGCGCTCTTTGGATTTTTTATTGGACAGCACCCACACATAGGTGGCAATGCCCGTATTGTAAAACATATCCGTGGGCAGGGCGACAATGGTTTCCAGCAGATCGGCTTCTAAAATATAGCGCCGGATTTCCGATTCACCAGATCCTGCTCCACCGGTAAACAAGGGCGAGCCGTTTAAAATAATACCGATGCGCGCACCGCCTTCAGATGCATCCCGCAATTTACTGATTAAATGCAGCAAAAACAGCAGCGAACCGTCAGATACCCTGGGCAGGCCCGGTCCGAACCGTCCGTCATAGCCCTTAAGGGTGTTTTCGTCTTTGATATCGCCTTCAATCTTTTTCCAGTCAACGCCAAACGGGGGATTGGATAACATGTAATCAAATTTATCCGCATACAGCTGGTCACCGGACAGGGTGTTGCCCAGTTTTATATTGGTGACGTCCTGGCCTTTGATCAGCATATCTGCTTTGCAGATGGCAAAACTTTCGGGATTCAGCTCCTGGCCAAATGCCCGCATCACCGCCTGGGGGTTTAACTCATGCACATATTCCATGCCCGAAGAAAGAAACCCGCCGGTCCCGGCCGTGGGATCATAGATGGTGCGGATAATGCCCGGTTTGGTCAGTGCATCATCATCTTCCATAAACACCAGCGACGTGGTCAGGCGCACAATATCGCGCGGGGTAAAATGCTCCCCGGCGGTTTCATTGGAACTTTCCGCAAATCTCCGGATCAGCTCTTCAAACACCAGGCCCATTTCATGATTGGATATTGCCTTAGGGCTTAAATCCGTGGCTTTTACTTTTTGCACCACCTTGTATAACAGGTTGGCATCGTTGAGCTGGCCGATAAACTCGCCAAAATTAAAGTATTCAAATATTTCCCGGGCATCTTTGGAAAACCCCTGAATATAGGATTCCAGGTTGTCTTTAATACCGGCTTCCCCCAGCTTGGAGAGATTCATCTGGGAAATGTTAAAAAAGGATAAACCGCCGGTAGCACGCAGCAACAGCTTTTCTTCTGCTTCTTCCGGCAAATTCATCTTTTGAATTTTTTCATATTCAGCCAGAACGGCGTCTTTACTTTTTTCCAGCACCCCTTCCAGCCGCCGCAGCAGGGTAAAAGGTAAAATTATGCGGCCATACTGGCTTTGCTTAAAATCACCGCGTAATAAGTCGGCCAGGGTCCAGATATAAGCAGCCAGGTTATTCGTTGCTTGCGTCATTTACTATTTTTCCGATCTGTTTGAATAAGAATTGAAATTATAATGATCTGCTTGAGGCTTATTTTCATGTTTCAGCATCTGCAAGCGTCTTGAGCAGAAGTAACCTCACTTAATTAAATATTATGCAATAGGAACCCCATCAGTAAAACATATTGAAAGATTATTGATCTCTATATTCTCTGAGTTCATTTTTATTGGTCTTTATGATTCTGATATCAAGGCTGTAAAGGGGGAATAGCCATTTATCAATTATTGTATGAACAATACTTTCTTTTTGGGTATTGAGCAAATTAAGTTTATCGAGATCCTCAAGTGTTTTTATATTAAGCTCTCTAAGTTGTCGCCAAGTAAAATCGTCAGTAATTTGAATTGAACACCAATTAATTTCATAGCCCTTTGTTTTTGCCAAAAAAGTCCATACCCCACACGGACCGCAATTATTATTTTTCTGCATACGCACATCACCTAAACGATCAAGGCATTGTTCTCAGGCATAAAAATTTTGTAAAATGTCTTAAAAACACTGGCATCCAGCTTGAAATAAACAAATTTAAATATAAAGAAATCAAATGTCCGTTTTATAAAAAAACAATTGTTCGGCATGAAGAGAAAAAACAGATGTTTCCATCGCATTAAAATTAATTGAGTTTTTTTTAAAAGATGAATGCGATGTTGCCGTATTGATAACAGGGGACACGGATCTGGCCCCGGCTGTGAAAATGGCCAGACATTTATTCCCGAAAAAACACGTATCTTTTGCATTCCCCGCTTTTCGCAAGAGAAACAAGACCTGTCCGTTTATTCATCGCAGGTTCCAGAATAATCAACATTTATACCATGACCCGCAGCTTCATAGGCGTTGCCATAAGTTTGACCGTCACACCCGCAAACCGGATCATATATTTCGATCCAGGCATCCGGTACCGGCTTGCATATACCCTGGCTGTCGCAGTCTCCTTTGATTTTAGCACAATAATAGCCGTCCGGACAACCGGCATTTATCGTACAACTGATGGCATCCGGCATTATTTTAAAATCAAGGATCACCACTGTGTCCGGTTTAAGGCTTACGGTGTCTTTTATACTCCGAAACCCTTCTTTTTTAGCGACGAGATAATAAGTGCCCGAATATACGGCACTGAATGAATAAAAACCGTTTTTATTGGTAACAGTTTGATAGCGGATGGCCAAGGTTCCATTCTGGGAAGCAGTGTACAGGATAATCATAACACCTTCAACAGGGACAATGCATTTGCTGTTGTCTTTGCATTTTACCGCTCCATTATAAACATGGCCTTCCAGAGCCGCATTGTTTTCACGGCATTCGCCTGCATAAGCAATATTGACGCCACTGGCAGCGGCCACACATTCATTGCTGTAAGTAACGCCATCACACCCGCAGACCGGCGCATAAAGATATGGACAAATTTCCGGACGAACACCGCAGTGGCCCGGCCCGTCGCATTTTCCCGGGGCTTTTTTGCAATAGGCGTCATCCGGACATTCCCCGTTATGACTGCAATCATTCAAAAGAGGCATGAGCTGAATGTTTTTAACATTTTCCGTTTCTGGAATAATTTCCACAGCCCCCTCCCAGGTCTCATAATTCTGTGCAACAACGCGCATATGGTGGATGCCTGCCGGCATTACGTCAAACTGGTAAAAACCATTTTTATCGGAGACTGTTTGGAATACAGGAATCAAAGCCACATCATCCCGCCATATGTCAGGCATAATGCTAATTTGAGCGCCGGCAACAGGAAGAATACAGTCCGAACCTGGCACACAGTCCACTGCCCCGTCATAAACGTGCCCGCTGAGTGACGTAATGGCAGAAACCGGCATCAGGTGGATGACCTTCAGATTTTCCTGACCGGCAATGATCTCTATCTCACCCTTGAAAATTTGATATCCATCGGCTTCGACACGTATCAGGTGAGTACCCGCAGGAAGGTCGTCGAATCGGTAGAAACCGTTTTCATCGGTGATCGTCATATACGCCGGAATGACATTGTAGCCATCCCACCAGATGTTCGGGGTGACAGTCACGCAGGCGCCGGCTATGGGAAGCAGGCAATTACTCTCTTCAGTACAATTTGCAGATCCATCATATACGTATCCTTTCAAGACAGCAGGAGAGGTTCCAGGCATCAACTCAATCTCCCGTATGTTTTCCTGCCCCGGCTGAATTTTAATATCACCGCGCCATGTCTGGTAGCCTGTAGCCTCTACTTGCATTCGGTGGTCTCCGGCCGGAAGCGATTCAAACCGGTAATACCCGTCTTTATCTGTAAATGCGATCATCTCCGGCAGAATCGAAGTACCATCCATTAGGATATTGGACAGAATGGTGATACGCGCGCCGGCAATAGGCAAAATACAGTCCGCATCACCGCTACAGTCAGCAAGTCCATCAGTAACATGGCCGGTCAGACTTCCTGTTGATGTATGCGGCATCAGATGAACATCCCTGGAAACTTCCTGGCCGGAAATAATTTTTACTTCACCT
Source organism: Desulfobacteraceae bacterium (assembly GCA_021162325.1). Classification (GTDB taxonomy): domain Bacteria; phylum Desulfobacterota; class Desulfobacteria; order Desulfobacterales; family Desulfosalsimonadaceae; genus SURF-3. The sequence continues at coordinate 3,999 of JAGGYV010000086.1, forward strand.
TGCCAAACCTGATAGCCGTCGGCTTTCACCCACATGCGATAGCGGCCTGCCGGAAGCTGGTTAAACTTATAGAAACCGTTTTCATCGGTGATCGTTGTATATTCTGAAATCAAGGCAGCAGCATCCGTCCAGATCATTGGAGAAATAGTAACCCCGGCACCGGCAATGGGGCCGAAATCCAGGGTCGCATCATAGACGTTGCCTGATAGTACACCATAGGCTGAAACTTCAGGATAGAGCGTAAAATCCACCACCCTGTGCTCGCCCGGTGTCACAATCACACGTTCACTTACGGCCTGATAACCATCTGCATCTGCGGAAAGTTGCCAGATGCGTTTACTGTCCACGGTATAGCCGTCCGGCAGATTCCTAAATGCATAATACCCGTTTTTATCTGTAATGGCGGTCAACAACGGCAACGGGGCAAGCGTTGGGTATGGGAAATAAGGTGATGCGGTTACCGTGGCACCGGTGATGGGAACTTTTATGGCCGGTCCGTTAACCGTTGCATGAACACCGAAAATATGCCCGGAAATCATGGTTTCAGGTTGCGGAGTGATACGTTTTAGAATCACTTTAACAAAATTTACGCCAAAATGCCAGCTCCCATCAGGTCCCATGCAAAAGCAGCCGCCCCATTGATTTTTTATTAGCTCCATCATGCTGTAAAGGTCATTGGCGTTTCCTTTGGCATCGAAAACCATCGAATCACCGGCTACTGCGATTTCATCATTTTTAGAAATCGTTGCCAAGATAGGCGATGGTATACTGGTATCTTCTGTAATAACAATTGGTTGTTGATACGGTTTAAAGTCATCATTTTCAGCGGCCAGGATATATTTGCCTGCTGGTATGCTGAAAAAATAAAAATGCCCCGATCTGTCGGTTACAGCAGTTCGGATTGCAATGCTGGTGTCATTGGAATCATATAATGTAATTTGGATATCGGCGACCGGTACCGTGTGTCGCCATGCATCCGGATTTTCGGCATTTATCTGCTCAAGCACCTGTCCGAATAAGATGGCGTCACCCGGCAACGTTACCGGATAGGTCAACAAGTCTAGTTGATAGGCACTTGTACTGGAAACAACAACCATACCCAATGCCATTTTAAAGCCTTCGGGGCTGGCAATCAGAAGATATCGTCCGGGAGCGGTATCTTCAAATCGATAGTAACCGTTTTCATCTGTCTGTGCATAGCGGCTGGCAATCGTATCTGAATCGCCATGCAATTGACATAGCAGTTCCTCATCAATCACATTCGGGTCCGATACCAAATCCACGATAAGTGTGTTCACCGTTTGCACTGAAAAATCATTCGGAACGGGCATCATCCTTACTTGTGCACTCGCAAGGGGGCCCCTGGTATCACTTTTCCCGGCAGCACCGGAAATGCTTTTTGAAATAGTTCCTGCAATAATTCCGTTGCTTGTTGCATCCTGGGACACAGTCAATTCATCGGTGCGAACATCTGATAATACTTGAAGCAGATAAATCAATTCAGGCAGGCCGATTTTTGCATCATCATCCAGGTCGGGAATGGAAATATCCGTTCCATGTGCAGAAAAAAAAGAAAATCCAGTCAAAACCAGTACCAGAAATGTAAATTTTATAATTTTTTTCATTTTATTACCTCGCGGCTATTGCTAATATACTCAGTTGAGGAGATGGGAAAGCTAAGGACGAGTCACGTCTGCCCTTGACCCTTAATGAGATTTTAAATTCGTCAAGGGAAGACGTAACCCCGGGTTTAAAAAAATAGAACATCTTTTGTCGAAGCCTAAGACCAAAAAAACCAGGCCCAAAAAAGAAAGATAAGTAAAGATGTTCTCCGGAATTCTAACGGGACAGCATTGCCGCCGCCGAACGACCTTTGTGAGAAAATTCGTGCGGCGGTATTGCGAGGCGTTAGTCTATACTGAGGGAGTCAAACGGTTTTGCAATATCTCCCCAAGGCGCGGCCTTGATCATTTCCCGGTTGATTGCGTAAATATCGCTGTCGATGAATACACCCCGCATCCAGTCATTGTAATAA
>JAGGYV010000350.1 GCA_021162325.1 Desulfobacteraceae bacterium
CTTAAAATATTTTATGATACAGTGGGGCATATTTTTTACGGAAAAGATGGATGCGGTAAATATAAACGATTGAAATAATAATATATCATTGAGATAGCCGCCTTCATTTAATTTATGAGACATAAGTGTTTCATGGTTTGTAAAATGATACGATACGCCGGCTAAATTGATGGGACTTATTTTTCATGTGTATAAAAAATAAAAAAGGGATGCAATGCAAGGGACATATTCAGATGGATTGATCTTACCAGAGCTGTTTCACGGTACACTGATCAAACGGTATAAGCGATTTTTAGCGGATGTAGAACTTAAAAGCGGCGAATTGGTAACTGCCCACTGTCCGAATACCGGGACCATGAAAGCCTGTTCGGAACCGGGAAGAAAAGTCTATCTTTCTGTTCACGATAACCCGAAACGAAAATATAAATATACCTGGGAAATCATTGAAATGCCCGCATCTCTGGTGGGCGTTAATACGTTGATTCCAAACAGACTGGTATATCATTCGATTAAGGCCGGCAGACTTAAAGAATTTGCCGAATATGATGAAGTCCGGTCAGAAGTGAAAGTCGGGGAAAAACACCGCCTGGATCTGATGCTTTCGAAAAATGGCCCGAATTCGAGTAATGCGCATACGTGTTATATTGAAATTAAAAACTGTTCACTGGTGGATGACGGGACCGCGTGTTTTCCGGATGCGGTAACTGTCCGCGGACGCAACCATTTAATAGAGCTTCAACGGCTGGCGGCTTCCGGATTCAGAGCAGTGATGTTTATTCTTGTCAATCGAATGGATGCAAAGATTTTCAAACCCGCAGATCACATTGACCCGGCGTACGGAAAAGAACTTCGAAAAGCGCATAGAAATGGTGTTGAAATCATGGTGTACGATGTGTTTTTTGATCTGGCGCACGGCAGGATTTCGTTGCGCAATCAGGTTCCATTCCAATTATGATTATTCAAGGGATTCGGAAATTACATCCGGATAATCATTTAAAAACCGGTATAGCGTGGCACGCCCGACACCAAGCAGCCGGGCTGCCTTGGCCTTATTTTGACTGGTTTTTTCAAGGGCATCCTGCACCGATTCAAAATCCAGTTTTTTCGACGGGCCCCGACGGTGTTTAATTGTCCGAAACTCAGACAATTCCATGGGAAGGTCTTCCGGTCGGATATAATTTCCGCTGCTTTTGACAATCGCATACTGAAGCGCATTCTGAAGCTGCCGGATATTTCCCGGCCATGCGTAATCTATCATCAGTGAAATGGCTTCACTGCTGACCAGGATATTTTTCCCTTCTCTCTCCCCGTTAAACTGCTTTAAAAAATAATCTACCAAAAGGGGAATATCATTTTTTCGTTCCCGGAGGGATGGAATATGGATCGGAATTACATTTAATCGATAAAAGAGGTCTTCACGGAAATTTTTATTCTTAACTTCTTTTTTTAAATCCGAATTCGTCGCACTGATAATCCGAACATTTACTGATACTGTCTGCTCCCCGCCCACTTTTTCAAATTTACCGGTCTGCAGGAACCGAAGCAGCTTCACCTGCATTTCTTTGGAAAGTTCAGCGACTTCATCCAGCAGAATGGTACCGTTGTCCGCCAATCCAAAGCGTCCTTTTTTGTCCCGTATAGCCCCGGTAAAAGCACCCTTCACATGCCCGAAAAGTTCGCTTTCAATCAATCCTTCCGGTAATGCCCCGCAATTAATCGGGACAAACGGGGCACCTGCCCGTCGGCTGGCGGCATGAACCGCTTCCGCGACAAGTTCCTTGCCGGTTCCGGTCTCTCCGGAAATATGAACCGGATAGTCATATCCCGCCAAATCCCGAATTTGTTGAAACACCTGAAGCATTTTTCGGTCACGACCGATGATATTTGAATATCCGGTTAGCTCACCGGTCCTTAAACGGCACTGCACAATATCGGTAACATCTTTAATAAAGGCAAGCACGCCGAAGACGTCACCCGCTTCATCACGCATTTTTGATACCGACATTTCTACATTTCGTATTTCACCGTCTTTTGTGACTACGTTTACCGGGTACTCAGCTTTATTCGGCACAAAAGTACTGCCTTCCTGAAACAGACATCTTTCCCCGCAAAAGGGCTCACCAAAAGCGTCATGACAATCGTTGTTTAAAACTTCGGAACGATTGTAACCGGTAATCCTTTCTGCTTCCCGGTTGAAAAAGAATATACGACGATTTAAATCATGGGCAATAATGCCCTCTTTTAAATTATCAAGGATACGTATCAGGTTCTTTTCATTGGTCAATAGTCGTTTAAATTTTTTTTCAAGCATAATTTTATAAATTTACTCAACAATTATTAATTTGTCAAAATCTTCATTAAAGAATTCATAATTTCTCAATATCCGCAATCCTTCCCGTCTGGGCAAGCATTTCAAGACCTTCGGTATCCAACAGTTTAATTTTTCGGCCCTGAACATCAATTAAACCCTGGCCAGCCATTTTACTTAAAATCCTTGAAAGTGTCTCGGGGATTGTTCCAAGCAGGCTCGCCAGTTGGGATTTGGAAATATTTAAATTGATCGTGTCTATTTTGTCCTGTTCAATGGAAAGCATCAGCAGATAAGCCGCAAGTCTGCCGGGAACTTCTTTTAAGGACAGATTTTCTACCTGAACGGTAAACTGGCGCAACCTTAAAGACAGAACCGCCAGCATGTTCAGGGCAATGGAAGGATTCTGCGTGATCAGGTTCACAATCGATTTACGCGGAAAAAATAATGACCGGCACTTACTGATCGTTTCGGCATTGGCGGGAAACGTTTTACCGGAAAACACCGGCACTTCTCCATACGGCTCACCCGGACCGAATATGTGCAGAATTTGTTCTTTCCCTTCCAGCGAGAGTTTAAAAATTTTGACCAGCCCCTCAACATTTATATAAAAGCCGTCTCCGTTATCGCCTTCGGAAAAAATCAATTCATTTTTATTAAAATCTTTTTCACGCGCAATTTTCAGTAATTTTTCAATATGATGATCCGGCAGACCGGAAAAAAGGATGGTTTCTGAAATCAGTTTAAAATATTTTTTCATTTTCAATAAAATTTATTCTTTTTTTCATTTTTTGACATAAGTCAATGCCGCCCCGGGATTAAAACGGTATGCTATAAATCAAAACCATGGATAAACGATCCGATCATTAATGATAACAAATAGATTTATTTTTAACAAAAACGAAATTTCATATGATTACTTTAATTCAGCTAATGGGTGATTATCTTAAAATCACAAAAGTTAAGTCTTCATACAATAATAATTGGTAAATATCAAACCCAGGACTTAACCGCTATAATAAAGTTACAAATGGAGGGCTCACGATGAAATGTCCCGGACAAGACAGCAGATACTGGAAACCTGGTGCCATATTTGAGGCAAAATGCCCGGAGTGTGGAGAAACAGTTGAATTTTTTAAAGATGATACCACCCGGAAATGCGGGCATTGCGGTCATCGTTTTACCAACCCGAAGCTGGATTTTGGATGTGCTGCCTATTGTAAATTTGCCGATCAATGTATCGGCACCCTGCCGCCGGAAATTCTGGCACAACGGGATGACCTGCTTAAAGACCGGATTGCCATTGAAATGAAAAGATATTTTAAGCAGGATTTTAAACGAATCGGCCATGCCTCCCGTGTTGCCCGTTATGCGCAAAAAATTGGGGTTTCGGAAGGTGGAAACATGGCCGTCATACTGGCATCTGCCTATCTTCATGATATTGGCATCCATGAAGCGGAAAAAAAGCATCACTCCACCGCAGCTGTCTACCAGGAGCTGGAAGGACCTCCCATTGCCAGATCAATCATGGAAAAACTGGGGGCCGCTGAAAATCTCATTAAAGAGGTCTGCGATATTATTGGTCACCACCATCACCCAAGAGACGAAGAAACGCTTAACTTTAAGGTCCTCTATGATGCGGACCTGATAGCCAACATAGAGGATAATCAAAAAGAGAAACCCTCTGAACCGGAAAAGATTATAAAAACAATTGATTCTTCTTTTTTCACGGAAAATGGTAAAAAAACAGCAGCAGAGCAGTTACTTAATTAAAAAAAATCAGGAGAAAAAATATGAAAACAATGCGCAAAATAATTGAAATTGACGATGAGCTCTGTGACGGCTGCGGACAATGTGTTCCATCATGCGCTGAAGGGGCGATTCAAATTGTTGACGGCAAAGCCCGGATAATGGCAGACAATTTATGTGACGGCCTGGGGGCCTGCATGGGGGATTGTCCCAATGGAGCGCTTAAAATAATTGAACGAAATGCTGATGAATTTGATGAAGAAGCGGTTGAAAAGTATCTGGCTCAAACCCCTGAAAAAAATACTGAAAAGGCTGAAGAAGCACTCATGGCCTGCGGTTGTTCGTCACAACACATACAGACATTAGCCCCGTCAAACACCATCAAATGCAATGTTGATGAAGTAAGCATGACAGCCAATCAATCATCAAATCAATCACCCAATCAATCATCGACGCTCTCCAACTGGCCGGTTCAGATCCGCCTGATCCCGCCGCAAGCCCCTTTTCTGAAAAATGCGGATCTGTTGATTACCGCAGACTGTGCCGCCGTGGCGTACCCCAACCTGCACAGCAGCCTGCTCCCCGGGAAAATTGTTATGATGGGGTGCCCGAAGTTTGATGATATAGAAGAATATATTGAAAAATTTACAGCAATCTTTTCAACGGCAAATATTAAAAGCTTGACCATTGTATTAATGGAAGTGCCCTGTTGTTCCGGGCTCCCTGGGATTGTTAAAAAAAGTATAGAAGCGGCAAAGGCAGATATTCCGATCACGGAAATTATCCTCAGCGCCCGGGGGGAGATCTTGTCTGAGACAGGAAGCTCTTACGCTACACAAAACATGTAAATTCTTTAAACCGCAAGGTCCTTCAAATGAAATGGGAAAAAGACGCTCAAAAAGCAATTCAAAAGGTCCCTTTTTTTGTCCGGAAAAAGGTAAAAGCCCGCGTTGAAAAAGAAGCAGGAAACGCAGGAAAAATCATTGTGTCGCTTGCTGATGTGAAGGCCACTCAAAATCGGTTTCTGAATAAAATGGACGCTGAAATCAAGGGATACCAATTGGACGCCTGTTTTGGGTCCAACGGATGCCCGAATCAAATTTTTAGTTCCGAAATACAAAGCAACGTTGAAGCTTTGTTAAAAAAAGAAGATTTGCTGGGTTTTCTACGGAAACAGGTGAAGGGCGACCTTAAATTCCACCATGAATTCCGGATTACCGTGTCCGATTGCCCTAACGCGTGCTCACAGCCTCAGATTAAGGATATCGGAATCATTGGCGCGCAACGCCCCTTTATTACGGAGATTGACTGTATCGGGTGCATGGAATGCGTCAACATCTGCAAAGAAGGCGCTATATCCATTGATTCGACAAAAAATAATGGTGTCGAAAGTCAGCCGGTCATTGACTTTCAAATATGCGTTAAATGCGGACAATGTATTGATGTTTGCCCGACAAAAACGATTGATACGGATAAAATGGGATACCGTATTCTGGTCGGGGGAAAACTCGGCCGGCATCCCCGGTTGGCCGAAGAACTGCCCGGAATATATTCCGAGACAGAAGTGCTTGATGTGATCAGACAATGTATCAGATACTACAAAACGAACAGTCAAAACGGAGAACGGTTTGCGGAAATTGTATCAAAAGATAAATCGTTTGTTCCGGAGTTGATCGCAGAATATCCAAAATAGCATAATATTGATAAACCCCATTAGTACTCTTCATTGGAGGGCATACAATATTTTGATATCGGGTCATTTCTCGAAAAAATGCCTTAAAAACCCTCCGACTTTTAAGCAATAAGAAAAAAGCTGTTTTTTGAAAAGTAAAATATTTCCTTTGCTTTCAATGATTTTTCTTGGTGTGGCGCATAGCTTTGTATTTTTTACTGGATGCTCGGATTTTGGTGGCGAGCACTTCACAGTTAATCATATTTAATTCACAATTCAAGATGTGGCACTTATGTTGTAATCCATATAACCGATCAGTCGTTTTCCAAACCGTTTTTAGGGAATGTTGAATATCATTTTTTTGATGTGCAGTTTCGGCAGACAATGTCCGGTGAACTGAAATTTCCGTTAATAATTGTATCCGTATGATTTTTCATCATTTCCTGGATATCCATCCGCACCTCACTTATTTTGATTTATTGATAGTCTCCATCTGTTACGGTATCATATCAAAAATCAGCACATTTTTAAATGTCCATGCGGGGTCTGTTCTAAACGGGATAATATGCGGGGCAGGATATGCGGGATAAGGGAACTATTTGTTGAGCGGGGTATTCCGGCGGGGTCGCGGGGATGACTCTAAACTCGAAACATAATAAAACCGGCAACATAATGATAATCATACCTTTCCCATACCTTTTCCTCTAATCAAAAATCTCTGCATATTTTTCTTCAATCACCCGTATTTCATCATCAGTCAATTTTTCAAATTCTCTTCTTCTTGCACGTTTTGACAGCTTCCCATCGTTTTGGGAAAGAAATCGTATAAACAAATCAACAAGATTATCAGGCATATCGATATAGTTTTTGATGAATTCATTAAGCATATCATATTTTCTAAGGTATGCGATTTCTTCAGGAAGCGTTTTATTGACTGATGATGAAATACGGGTGATTGAAGAAAAATATGCAGAGATTTTTGATTAGAGGAAAAGGTATGGGAAAGGTATGATTA
>JAGGYV010000271.1 GCA_021162325.1 Desulfobacteraceae bacterium
ACAAGTGGCTGGAAGTCATGAAGACCGCCCATCATTTAGGTCTAAAAACAACGGCTACCATGATGTTTGGTCATGTAGAAGATAACGCCCATATTATTAAACATTTGATGAAGCTGAGAAACCTTCAGGATGAAACCAATGGATTTACAGCCTTTATTCCCTGGACCTTTCAACCGGAAAATACCAAAATTAATGTCCAGCCGGTAACCGCTGTCGAATATTTGAGAATTCTGGCAATTTCACGGCTGGTGCTGGATAATATTCCGAACCTTCAGGTTTCATGGGTAACCCAGGGGGATAAAATTGCACAACTTGGCCTGGCGTTCGGGGCCAATGATTTTGGCAGTACCATGATGGAAGAAAATGTGGTTGCCGCAGCCGGCGTTAAATTTCGCCTGTCCCGATCCGAAATTGTTCGTTTGATTGAAAATGCCGGGTATATAGCGCGGCAGCGGGATTGTTTTTACAATGTCATTACGGCTTCCTAAAAAGTCCGACTTCTGCGTTGTGCTTTATCTTGTGTCATTGCAACGTACGAAAAGTACGTCTCATTCCACAAGATTCGCACGCCTTGCCAAATTCTAAGAATGATGAATTTTTTACTTTGCCGTACCCCCGGTTTTATCCTTTTATGAGACTGTTATGTCATTGATTCGAAAAAATAAAAATAATGTTACACCATTTTCAATAACCCACCGGGCCAACTGGGTTCTCATTGATCCGGATAATATTGTCAAGGACGGGTTTGTAAGAACGGAATCCGGAAAAATTATTGATGTCGGGCAGGGCAGGAGCGGTAATGCCGGCGATCAGATTATCGATCATGGCCCCGGTGTTCTGATGCCATGTCTTGTCAATGCGCACACCCATCTTGAACTATCCGCTTTAAAGAATAAAACAAATACTCATTCTGGATTTATTGACTGGGTACAATCCGTTATTGAACAAAGAAATCAATGCGGCGAAAAGAATCTGCTGGCGGGTATTTTTAAAGGGTTTGAAGAACTGTCCGGTTCCGGATCTCTTGTCGTGGGGGATATTGTCGGTTCCAATATCAGCCGACAGCCCTTTTTAAATTCAAAAATATCCGGTGTAAGGTTCATGGAATATCTGGGGGGTGATATTCATGATGCATTGGCGTGTGAAGAAATCAGTGCGGATAAAACAATTTCGGTTGCCGGGCATGCGCCGCATACCACGGCATCTGATTTGCTGGTCAGATTAAAATCTGTTGCCAGCCGGTGTTGCCTGCCGTTTAGTATCCATTTGGCGGAATCAGCAGAGGAAGTTGAATTTTTAACCACCGGCAAAGGTTTGTGGGCGGATTTTTTGAATCAAAGAAAAATTGATACGTCAGCAATTAAGTTAACAGGGGATAGTCCGGTAAAATATGCGGATCAACTGGGTCTTTTAGACGACAAAACATTGGCCGTTCACCTGGTGTTTGCGGGTAAAAAAGATTTGCACATATTATCTGAAAAAAACGTAAATGTTTGTCTTTGTCCAAGGAGCAACCAAATCCTTCATAACCAACTTCCGGATGTGCCTTTGATGCTCAAATCCGGACTTAAGCTATGTCTGGGCACTGACAGCCTGGCAAGCAATGATTCATTAAGCCTGTTTGATGAAATGAAGTTTTTGTCGCTCTTTTTTGCGGGAATTTCGCCAAAGGATATTATTGCCATGGCAACCATCAATGGCGCGGCTGCCCTTGGATTCAAAGATCAGTTCGGGCGGTTGACGCCCGGGAGAAAAGCAAAAATGATTTTTCTTCCCATTAACGCATCCACCGCCAACCGTATTCCGGAATCCATCGTTGCTGCCGATTTTTCGGGAGAAATAGACGTTATTTACTGATTAAAACTGAACGGGAAGTCCCTCAACTTAGCACTTCCTGTCATTTCGAGTGAGGAACGACCGAAGCAATCCCAATAATGGAGATTACTTCGTCGTTCGTTCCTCACTTCTCGTAATGACAGCTGTGATTTGAGAGTGTTCGTTCATTCTCTATTTAAATTTGGATTTTTACCTATGAACAAGATTCCTCAATTTACTGATGACAAACATAAAAAATTGAAAATCGGGCGGATCAGTTACATCAATGTGAACCCGGTATATTATCAATTTGATCATGAACCGTTGTCGGCGGACTTTCAGGTGATCAGCCGACCGCCGGCTGTTTTAAACCAAATGCTTTTAAACAAAGAGCTGGATATCAGTTCTGTTTCCACGTCGGCATTTGCCAGGCATTCAGATCAGTGGATGCTGCTGCCGGACCTGTCAATTTCCTGTTATGGTAAAGTATTGAGTGTGCTGCTGGTCAGTCGTTATCCTTTTAAAGAACTCCATGAAAAAAACATTCTGCTGACTGATGAATCCGCCACCGCTGTTGACCTGGTAAAATTGATTTTGTCCTTAAAAGGACTTTTTCCGGTATATCAAAAGGGAAAAGTCAAAGAACCCGCGGATATAACGGATTCTGCCGGAGCCGGGCTGGTTATCGGGGATGCGGCATTAAAACACAAATGGGAAAATCATTTTGATCATGTGTTCGATCTTTGTGAAATCTGGAATCATATGACCGGTCTGCCGTTTGTTTTTGGTGTCTGGGCCGTCAGAAAAGCCTATGCCCTTAAATATCCGGACAGGGTCGCCTTGATTCTGAAAAAGTTTAAGGCCTCCAAAGAAGAAGGGCTTCTTAATATATCGGATATTGCCCGGCGATCTGCCGATAAGATCGGCATTGATCCGGATTTGTCCAAAACTTATTTAAACAGTATGTATTACAGTATGAGTGAATCGGAACTTGAATGTCTGAAGGAATTTTTTTCTTGCCTGTATTCTCAAAAAATCATTGATAAAAAGCCGGAACTGAATTTTTTTAAACGGTAATGCCCAAAATTTATTTTTCTGATAGCGGGGTCAGAAATTATTTTATCAACAACTTCAATCCGGGAGCGCTCCGATCCGACATGCCGTTTCTGTTTGAAGGATTTGTCATTTCTGAATTGATTTAAAAAGGCGTTTCAGCCGACCATATCAAATTCTGGCGTACAAAAAATAAAGATGTAAAGTTATTTCTTCGTGAACCCTTATGCCTGACCAAAAAAATGTTTTATTCTGAAGCAAGAAGCGGTAGATGTATTAAATGACCGAACTGATATTGACCGAAAAATTTTCTGTGGCATCAGATTTTGCAAAAGCCCTGGGTGTGAAGAGAAAAGGTGACGGTTTTTTTGAGGGCAACGGGTATGTGATTACCTGGGCTGTCGGGCACCTTGTCGAACTTTATGCGCCTGACGATTATGATAAGAGCCTGAAAAAATGGCGAGTTGAAGCGCTGCCCATCATCCCTGAAAAATTCAGGTATAAACCGATTAAAAAAACTTTCAAGCAGTTTTCGGTAATCAGGAATCTTCTCAAAAAAAACAGCTACACCCGGGTCATTATTGCGACTGACGCGGGACGGGAGGGAGAAGTTATTGCCCGGACAATTCTTCTTGAGTCCGGCTTTACAGACAAACAACACATCTCACGCTTCTGGACCAGCCAGG
>JAGGYV010000337.1 GCA_021162325.1 Desulfobacteraceae bacterium
AATGACCGGAATCAGGATCAAGGCCGAAAAGCGACGCCATCTTTACCATTTGGCGTAATGATCTTCGGCCCACCCCGGACAATCTTTGATTTTGATCACTTCACCCTCATCGGTTTTTAATGTGCCGTTAAAGGTTCCCATTAATTGTGTAAACTTGGTGGCAACCAGACCGGCATTAATATTTTCTTCCCGGTGCTTTTCCCCGTCAAATACCAGATTTACTTTTCCGTCCATGGATTTTATTTTCCACTGGTCATAAAAGTTGTCCGGATTAAACTCAAAATGATTCATATCCACCTTGGTCATTTTTCCGTCAATCCAGAATGCGTTTTCTGTAAAACTGGTTTCATTGACGCCGCAAGACAGGTTCAGTCCCAGCGATCTTCCGTCTGCAAGGGTTGATGCGGTGGCTGCCCAGTTCCAGAAAGTTTCCCGCCGCATGTAACCGGCGGTCCAGTCCATCAGGCCCATATGAGTTGGTGACGATATGTTAATCTGCCGGTCTTTATTGACCACAGTGCCGGTTACTTTGATTGGTGATGTTTTTTCTGTGTACACCCAGCCTTTGTAGCCGGCTTTTGTGCAGATGCGTAAAGGAGAGGTCTGGGATCTGTCAAATTCCAGATTAATCTCAATATCTTTGGTTTTGGCGGTTATTTTATTGTTTTCCATGGAGAGGAAAAGATTGCCGAACTTAAATCCGCAGGAGATTTCTGTGGGTGAAGGGGAAATGAAAATTTTACTACTGAAGGGTACGATGGTTTTATTGGCTTCAGAAACGGTGCCGCTTTTGCGGTCATAAATATATAAAAAACCGCTGGACAGGTATTTTAAGTCAACCACTGCCATCCCGATAATGACATCCGGACCTGTCAGGCCGAAAAAGACAAACTGGTTGAATAGTAATTTTTTAAATAGTTGCGGCGTTGTAAACCCCATCGGGGATGACATCCGGAAATCTTTGTAATTGATTTCATCAATCGGGGATTCAAATATGCCGAATTTTACATTGCCCTGATCATTGATTAAACGGTTCATGGTGTTGTTCCCCTCCTCCAAATAAGTAAATTTGAAAGGCATTGTCTCGCGCAGTGTCGCAGGGAACGCAGAGAGTTAATTTCTCGGCGTCTTTGCGTCTCTGCGGGAATAAAATATTTATGTGCATGAATAGACTTGTTAACGGATACAGCATCGAAAAACGAAGTTCCATTGTTTTTTATGAGTTTATCGAAATTAACAACCTGTTGATCCGGAAAATATCGGAAGTTTTGACCTTCTCACTCCCTCACGGTCGCGGCTCTGAATGATCTTTCAGCTTTCAGCTTTCAGCTTTGCGTTTTCCGTTTCCTGGATATCCTCATAGGACCAGTTATCCCAGGATGCCTCAATGATCTGCATAACCAGGGGTTTTACAATTTTTTCTGCCAGTTTCCCATAAAGCAGGTCCAGGTGGTTGGCGCCTTCTATGACAAAATCAACTACCTGGCTTTTTCTGGGAGAGATCTCTATCTTTGCTACATCGGCCGGTTTTTCAATATAATATATCTTTTTGGATCGGTGGGGATAATGCTTGCTGAATCGAAGGTTTTCCGGTGGTGCCAGTGGATCTTTAGTGCCCCAGAAGTGAAAAATAGGAATGTCTTTGGGCATCAGATGAACATGATCAGAATAGTTAAAACGGCTTTGATCCATCCGCTTGAATCCTTCGCCATTATATATTGCTTTTAAAAACTGAAAACCAAGTCCCAGGGGAACGGATTCAATGACTTTATTGACATACCGTTTGGTAAAAATTTTATTGGATCGATGATTTTCAGGGCATAGGATAAAGTTCAGGTCGCCGATATTGCTGTTTAACAATGTCTGAGTAATGTCGCTCAATACCGGGACCTGCATCATAAACTGTAGGACATCCTTGACCGGTACATGGCGGAGGTTGAAGATTCTGGCCAGGTGGTTGAGCCAGAGCATGGCCGGGAAAATGGCATGGGTCGTTCGATTAAAAAACTTGGGTGATCCCAGAGAGATGACTGCCTTGACCTGTTTTAAATTTTGAGCGGCTTCATCGGCAGGTGGAAGTATTTGGTTCATATAGGCTTTTTGTTGACTGGTTAAGCCTTTGAGCCCGTTTAAGTGTTGTCTGACATTCCAGCTCAGGATCATATTTTCAGAAACGATGCCCCCCATGCTGTGCCCGAATAGAATGGACGGTTTGCTTTTGCTTCGCGTGTAAATAAAATTCAGAACGGTCGGCAAATCATGGTCAATCAGCGTATCTACCGTGTACAGGGGATCGAATTTGCCCTTATTGATACCCATCCCCCTGGGATCAAACAGATACACCCAGTGTCCCTTGTCTGCAAAGTCTTTGGCCAGGGACTGCTGGTTGTTCAGATCATAACAGTTGCTGTTGTTGGTGAATCCGGGGATCAGGAGTAACGACGGGCGGTTATCGCCTGATGTGACATCTTCAATGCTGACCATGCGGCGGAATTTAATTTTTTTTCCTTCATCCGTGTAATCCCGGTAGTAAACGGTCTCATAATCCCCACGGCCATTTTGTGTATTTTCTTCTATTTCACTGTCAAAGTATGAAGGGAGGCGATCTCTTTTCAGGGTTTCGATCAGTATTCTTCGCCGGGTGGCCTCTTCTAAAATGTCAATAAAGAAATACGCGGGAATCTTTAACCGGCTGATGGTGAGATATTTGAGCTGTTTCCGGGTCAGAATAATTACATTTTCAGTTAATTTAATATTTCCGGCCTCAACGTCGCCGATAAGCACATATTTGATTTGGTTTCTGGGGATTCGGGTTCCGGTCACACGCAGGAAGATGTGATAGAGTGTCAGGGCCAGTTTGCTGGCGGCAATAGAGCGCATCTCTTCCTGAGATTTAAGCAGTTCTTTGGAAACCGGCAGGCCCAGGCGCAATTGGCCTTCGTAAAATCGGCTGTAGGAGTTGTAGGTGGCATTGAACCAGCGGGTGATCAGATCATTTGTGACAAAACGGACAGAATTTTTACCGGCGGACTTGACGTGTCCCACTGCATTTGAGGCAAAATGCCACCGGAATCGCGGAACAAACGGCAGGGGTCTGTCCAGCTGTTTTTTGTCTGATAAGGTCTTCGCCTCATTCATGCATGTTTCCTTCTATGATTAGCGTGATTTCGCGGAGGTGCTTTTATAAGTGATTAAAATATTATTAAATATTTTAATGCAATTTTAATTATCTTTTATTATTTATCAGTATTTTTGTGAGAAATCAATCATGGAATTAAAAAAATTACATTTAGCGTTAAGTTTGATTG
>JAGGYV010000034.1 GCA_021162325.1 Desulfobacteraceae bacterium
GACCTGACGAAACTACTCAAAGAAGGCGCAAATGTTCCGGTATATGTACTGGAATACCTTCTGGGTATGTATTGTGCGGTGGATGATGAGGAAGTAATTGCCGAAGGCATGGTCACCGTTAAAAACATTCTTGCTGAAAATTACGTGCGTCCGGATGAAGCGGAGAAGGTAAAATCCAAGATAAAGGAACTGGGCAATTACAAGGTGATTGATAAAGTCACTGTTAAGCTCAATGAAAATAAAGATAAATATGAAGCAATCTTGTCTAACCTTGGCGTTAAAGGCATTGAGATAAGCAGTTCAACGATTAGAAAATATGAAAAATTGCTGGTGGGAGGGATCTGGTGCATTCTCAACCTTGAATATTATTATGATGAAGGCTCAAAAGTGTCTCCGTTTATTATTTCCGAACTCAAACCAATCCAGATGCCGAATCTTGATTTGCAGTCGGTCTTTGATGCCCGCAAAGAATTTACCGAAGACCAGTGGATTGATGCGCTGCTGAGATCCACCGGACTGGAGCCGACCAATTTTGAGGAACGGGTAAAATGGCATCTGCTGGCAAGGCTAATTCCACTGGTGGAAAATAATTATAATATGTGTGAACTCGGTCCCAGAGGAACGGGTAAGAGTCATATATATAAAGAAATCAGCCCGAATTCCATTTTAGTATCCGGTGGACAAACCACTGTTGCCAATCTCTTTTATAATATGAGCAGCAGACAGGTCGGACTGGTGGGTATGTGGGATGTCGTGGCCTTTGATGAAGTGGCCGGGATCAAGTTTAAAGATAAAGGCGGCGTGCAGATCATGAAGGATTTCATGGCATCCGGATCTTTTTCAAGGGGCCGGGATGTTATTAATGCCAATGCTGCCATGGTTTTTGTGGGTAATATTAATCAGAGCGTTGATGTCCTTGTAAAGACCAGTCACCTGTTTGCGCCGTTTCCGGAAGAAATGATTGATTCTGCTTTTTTTGATCGCATGCACGCTTATCTGCCGGGTTGGGAAATCCCCAAGATGCGCCCGGAGTTTCTGACAAATCAATACGGGTTGATTGTTGATTTCCTGGCTGAATTCTTCAGGGAGATGCGAAAGCGCAGTTTTACAGATGCCATTGATAAGTATTATAAAATCGGAAACAACCTGAACCAGCGGGATGTCATCGCCGTGCGCAAAACGGTTTCAGGATTACTGAAGCTTCTTTATCCGCATGGTGAATACGATAAGGATGCAGTGGAAAGATGTTTTGTGTATGCCCTTGAAAGCCGGCGTCGTGTGAAGGAACAGTTGAAAAAGATTGGCGGCATGGAATTTTATGATGTT
The DNA here is from genome assembly GCA_021162325.1 of Desulfobacteraceae bacterium. GTDB lineage: Bacteria > Desulfobacterota > Desulfobacteria > Desulfobacterales > Desulfosalsimonadaceae > SURF-3. The sequence continues at coordinate 1,327 of JAGGYV010000034.1, forward strand.
CATTTCAGTTACATTGACAACGAATCTCTGGAAGAAAAGTTCGTCAGTGTCCTGGAACAGGGAGGCGGATCATTGATTCCTGAAGGCCCCATGAATCCAGGCACGATGCATACGGTGACTTTGGGTACAAATGAACACCTCGGATTATATCGGCTGGAACTTCAGATTACAGGAGGCAACGGTAAGCTGTCTATTTCCGGGTCCGGCAGCAATACAAAAACCAAAGAAGCCATTAAGATCGCATTTGATTATTTTAAAGCCAATATGTCCCGGGTCAGTTCGATGAGCAAGGTGGGTGATCATGACTATCACCTGCATATCGTTGAAATGCACAATACCGGCGCTGCGACTGCGCTAACCCTGTGCAGTTTTATTTCTTTTTGTTCCGGTCTTATGGGCAAACCCCTTCAGAGCCAAATGGTCATCCTGGGTGATATGAGCCTTGGCGGAACTATTATTAATACCACAAGCCTGGCGGAAAGTCTTCAGGTGGCATTTGATTCCGGAGCCAAACGCCTGCTGATTCCCATGAGCAATGTCGGTGATATTTCGACAATTCCAGGTGAACTCTTTGCCAAATTTCAGACCAGCTTTTATTCCGATCCGGTGGATGCGGCATTTAAGGCACTTGGGGTGGAGTGATTTTTTCTGTTCATTTTCAGCCTGACCCGGATAAGCCGGAAAAGTTAAAAGTGAATTAAAGTTTGAAGTGAGCTAAAGTTATGAAAAATAAATGAACAAAAAAAACGCCATGTCACATGACATGGCGTTTTTATTTTTGACTTCTCATCCTGGACAAGCCAGAACCAAAAAGGTTTGAATAAAAAATTTATTTTACCAAAAAAACACAAAAATTAGAGATAAGAGACTAAAAGGAAAAAAATTAATTCCTTTTGTTTGGCATCGGCAAATTACATCAAGCCGAGTTTAAACTTCAGTGATTTTAAGGTATTGAGCATCAGCATGGTGATGGTCATGGGGCCAACACCGCCCGGCACCGGGGTAATGTATCCAGCGATTTCCTTGGCTGCATCAAAATCAACATCCCCCTTGAGGATCGCAATTGTTTTGCCGGTTTTTTCACTGATTTTTTCACCCACACGGTTAACCCCCACATCAATAACGCATGCACCGGGTTTAATCCATTCGGGTTTAACCAGATCCGGAACACCGGCGGCAACGATTAAAATATCCGCCCGCTGACAATGGGCAGCAAGGTCCTTGGTTCGGGTATGAACGATGGTAACCGTTGCGTTGGCACCCGGGCCTTTTTGAACCATCATATTGGCTATGGGTTTACCAACGATATTGGAACGGCCGACCACAACGACTTCCGCGCCGCTGGTTTCAACACCGGCACGAATGATCATTTCCTGGATGCCAAACGGTGTACATGGCGGAAATTTCACTTCATCACCACCGATCATCAATCGGCCGACGTTTACCGGATGGAAGCCATCCACGTCTTTATCCGGATCAATAGCATTTAAAATTTTCTTCTCATCAATGTGCTTGGGCAGCGGCAGTTGAACGAGGATGCCGTTAATGGATTCGTCTTTATTGTATTTGTCAATCAATGCCAGAAGGTCGGCTTCGGAAATATCCGGCGACTGATCTTCCTGAATTTCATTGAATCCGACCCGATGGGCGGTTTTAATTTTCAAGGTAACATAAGACATAGATGCCGGACTTGAACCAACGAGAATGGTTACCAGACCCGGTACAACGCCATGTTTTTCCTTAATTTCTTTTACTTCCTGGATAATTTCTTCCAGAATTTCCTCTCTGATTACGGTTCCTTTGATCAATGTTGCTGTCATTTTATAATCTCCTTTTTAAAAAATTAATCAAAAATACATTTATCGTAAATAACAATTAGTTAATATTTATATCGGTATGTTCTCAAAAAGCTCGGGTATGGCAGGACTCCTTGTACCGGAAACCTTTAGGTTCCCTAAATATGGAGGTCTAAAGACCTCCGATACATGGTTTTATCATAAATCCAAACCAATATTTTGCCCTGACTTATTGAGAAGTTACTTATATCGTCTATTGAAACTGACGTTTATCCATCACTTTTTTTTCCGGATCAAATGTACCGGGTTCAACCAAACGAACCACCACTTCCCAACCAATCAATTCCGATAATTCCCGGTGAAGCTGTTCAACAAACCGGCGCTGCTTTTTCATTTCATCAAAAAAAGTAAAATCTGAAATTTCTACCATAACAGTCATCTGGTCCTGACCGTCACTTCGTTCCACCATGATCTGGAAAACCGGCTGCCCGCCACTGATCCGGGATAAAACGCGCCCGATTTGTTCCGGTGTTATCGTCATCCCTCTCACCACGATCACATCATCACACCGCTTAAAAATTCGGGAAATCCGGCAATGGGTTCTCCCACAGGCACACGGCGCATAATCGATTCGGCTGATGTCACCGGTCCGAAATCGGATCAGCGGAAATGCCTCTTTTGAGATAGACGTCAGTACCAGTTCTCCTTCTGAACCTTCCGGAAGAGATTCCAGTGTTACCGGATCAATTATTTCAGGAATAAAATGATCTTCGGCAATATGCAACCCGTTTTTTTCAGGACATTCCCATGCAACGCCAGGCCCGAACAATTCCGTCATGCCATAGGTGTCCGTGGCGGTAATATGCATTTTGGTTTCAATATCATCCCGGGTGGTTTCCGACCATGGTTCAGATCCAAAGATACCATACTTAAGAGACAGTTTTCGGGGGTCAATATTCATGCCTTCCATTTCACGAACCAGGCTAAGCGCCAGCGTGGGCGTTGACACCAGAACCGTTGTTCGGAAATCACGCATAATTTTAATCTGTGCGGATAATTTTCCCGCTGACATGGGAATGACGGATGCGCCGATTTTTTCAGCGCCCACCTGAATGCCGAACGGGC
>JAGGYV010000220.1 GCA_021162325.1 Desulfobacteraceae bacterium
CGTCCAAAATCATAGGTGATGTTTGTATAATTTTTAAATAAAAACAGATTGGCGACAAACAGAGACTCTCGGTCAGAAAACTGCAGGTGCAGCGGATCGTAATAAAAATCCTTAAGAAGATAATCCACATATTCATCTATGGATTTGCTGTCGGCAATCAACCGGACAATGCAGTTTAAAATGGTGTTTCTGTCGTCGTCAATTGCAACGGACTTCAAATCCACCCAGAACATGTAAAAAGCATTTTCCCATTTTAAAAATAGACTCCGATGCTGATTGAACCGGGTTCTGTTAAATCTTCCGGATTCGTCGAAACACTGCCGCCACATCTGAATGTATTTATTGTTATTGATTTCAATTGGAGACCGTGTGAATTTTGATTTTAAATCATCGATTATGAAGATGGCATCATAGATACTGTTGGCATTTTTGAATTTTTCTCGGGATTTGTCCTGAAGCGTTAATCGATGAACCTTATCGGTTACTCCCTGGAATTTTTCGATATTTAGTTTGTTTAATCCCGCCAGAATTGTCAGGCTGGGATTCGGGCGCCTGGTTTCATCCAGAATAATCCCGGTTCCATTTTTTTTTCCGGCCAGATACCGGCCCCAGCTTATTAAGGCGTCAGAGATATTTTGTTTGTCATTAAGCGTCCAGTCATTATATGAAATTTCAAGGATATAGATATTGGCATGATGAAAAAATTGAAATGTTTTTTGTAATTTCTGGCCAAGTTCTTTGGTGTCCATGATCCCTAATTTAACCAGATAATCCAGCTGCTGATTATCGATGACGCAATCACCGACGGATATTACGTAATCGTTATTTAAAAAAAACTCACTTTCACCAATTTTAGCGGACGGACTCAGCCCGCGGTGACGAATAATAATTTTTTTATCGTTTTCTTTTGTTGGTATCGAGATAAAGTCATTGATATTGTTGATAAGCGGGCGGATAACCGCTGTGGCTTTGACGCCCGGATCGTTCAACCGTAATTTGTCCAAGGCAACGGCCAGATTATAGGCAAATTCTAAAATATTTTTACGCCAGTGGTTCAGCTGTTCCAGTTCATCGATAAAAGAACTGGCGCAGGCACAGTCAGCAATGTCGGCAGGCTGCCCGAAGAGATCCTGAGCGGCTTTATTCAGTTTGTCAAAGTCGGACTTATTCATTGATTGGCTCTTTCTATAATTGTGCAAAAAAATATTTCGACGTTTACAAAAAAAGCGATTTATCAATTGCTTTTTCATATGCCGCTTTTTTGGTTATTTTATTGTCCCGCACCAGTTGAGATAAATGACTGTCCATGCTTTGCATGCCGACGGATGTTCCGGTCTGGAGGATAGAACTGATCTGGGATATTTTTCCTTCCCGAATTAAATTGGATAACGCGGTTGATCCAATAAGAATTTCATTGGCCGCACACCGTCCGCCGGTCCGGGTTTTAATAAGTTGTTGAGCAATAACCGCCCGGAGGGATTCGGAAAGCATGGTCCGGATTTGCGGCTGCTGATTTGATGGAAATACATTGATAATGCGATCAATTGTTCGTGCCGCGCTGTTTGTATGCAATGTCCCGAAAACGAGAATCCCCAGTTCTGCACAGGTTAATGCAAGGGAAATTGTTTCTAAATCCCGCATTTCTCCGACAAGGATAATATCCGGATTTTCACGACTGGCGACTTTTAATGCCTCTTCAAAGTTTATTGCATGAGAGCCGATTTCACGATGCGTGATCAGGCATTTTTTGTTTTGATGAACAAATTCCAGCGGGTCTTCAATCGTAATAATATGTGCATCGCGGGTATCGTTTATATAGTCAATCAGTGCGGCGAGAGTTGTCGACTTTCCACTGCCGGTGGGGCCGGTTACCAGAACAAGGCCTTTTGTATATTCGGAGATAGTTTTAAGCACATCCGGAAGAGACAGGTCCGCCAATGTCAGTATTTTGGTGGGAATGATCCGGAACACAGCCCCAATCCCCCGATTTTGAAAAAAATAATTACATCTGAAACGCCCAACCCCTTCCAGCTCATAGGCCATGTCAAAGTCCCGATTTTTTTCAAACTGGATTTGCTGATCCGGAGAAAGAATGTCAAACAGTATTTTCTTACTTGAATCAGCTGTCAGAACCGGATGCTCAAGGGGAACCAGTTCGCCACTGAGCCTTATCATTGGCGGTAACCCGATAACCATGTGCAAGTCACTGGCACCACGGTCTTCCATTTCCGTAAAATATGAATGAATTTGTTTCATAATCCAGAAATTCTCAAAAATTTATTAAATCAAAAAGATTCAATTGGGCTTATTTAAATATGGCTTGAATTGATCTGGTTTGCTTGAGCTGGACATCGCCTCTTTTGCGGATATCCTGCCATCCTGAATGAGTGCCATGAGCGAATCGTCCATGAGCTGCATCCCGTCTTTTTTTTTGGTTTGCATCATCGATGGAATCTGAAACGTCTTTGAATCCCGAATTAAATTTGCCATTGATAATGTACCGATTAAAATTTCAAGCGCCAAAACCATTTGACTCCCATCAGCCGCCGGAATCAATCTTTGGGTAATGATCGCTTTTAAAATCTCACTCAGCATGGCGCGGATCTGATTTTGTTCTTCAGATGGAAAGGAATCAATAATTCGCTCCACTGTTTTCGGTGCGCTGGAGGTTGACAGGGTCCCAATCACGAGATGTCCGGTTTCAGCGGCCGTGATGGCAAGAGACATTGTTTCAAGATCCCTTAGTTCTCCGATCATAATAACATCCGGATCCTGCCGGAGTGCCCCTTTTAAGGCATTGGCATAGGTTAATGTATCCGTTCCCAATTGTCTTTGGTTCACCACGCCTTTCTTAAACGGGTGAATAAATTCAATGGGATCTTCAATCGTCAGTATATGATGTGCCCGGTTTTCGTTGATATAATCAATCATTGCCGCAAGCGTGGTTGACTTGCCATGCCCGGTGGCACCGGTGACCAGTATGAGGCCCTGATGATTGCCTAAAATCTGTTTTATGATGTCCGGTAATCCGAGAGAATCAAGGGGCGGAATTACCGGTGGGATAATACGAAAAACAGCGCTCAATCCCCGTTGATGGAGCATGGCACTTCCCCGGAATCGACCGATGCCGGGAATGCCGTATATAAAATCCAGTTGAAATGTTTGTTCAAGGGTCTTTTTTTGCGGAGCTGTCAGGATCTCAAAAATAACTTCCTGGCATTGTGCCAGCGTCAGCGGGGGATGTTGTAGCTTTTGAAGTCTCCCCAAGTGCCTGATGATAATAGGTTCGTTCGTTACAATATGAATGTCTGAGGCCTTGGCATCAACAGCGGCACTGAATATTTTGTCTAATTTTGCCATTGAATAATTTCCTGTCAGTGAACCATCATAATGACGTTTTAATTACCATATTTTCCGGGAGAATAATTTCGATATCCTCTATTCGAACATTGAGAAACGACGATTTCATTACCACCTCTCCATTCTGACGCTTTACTTCAACCTCTGTAACTGCTATAAAAGATTTGGATTCATTTATATAATCGGTCAGCCTGACCCCCTCATAAATATGCAAATTTCCCTTAATTTCAAATTGACGGGTAAAAATAATGACCTTTAGTTTTCCGGAACCGTCACTCATGGCTGCCTCCTGAAATTTTAAATCAAACAGATAACGTATTTGAGCAAAATATGCTCATGACAGTGGGAGTATGTCAATTAAAACTCCGATCCATCATTTAATTGCCTAATCATTCTAAAGGAGGTATTATGTATCTGTATTGGCGAATCAATAATGATTTGAATTGTCTCGGTGAAAGTATAGAATTCCATGACCCGGTTTTTATCCGGTGCTATCATCAATGGATTAAGCAAAATGCTTATGCCTTGGCCATGGAGGAAGACCTGATCGGCATGGATTCTTTTCATGTCTGCTTGAACTAATGTTCCGTTAACTCAGAACTGGCGCATATTGCTTGTCTTTTTTCGTGCCTGCGTTGTTACGATTTGTATTTGAAAATGTTTGAAATAACCTATTCGGATACCCGTGATCGTAAAAAATCTGGCGCTTTGCATCACGCAATGATCCGCCCAAATGTGTTTCCGGCTGTTTTGAGACACCGGCGGCGGTGGTCATTGCCCCATATCATACTGAAAAACAGAAATGGGTAATCAGGTTAAGTATTATCAGGCAATTGGCAGGATCAGGCTGAAGGTGGATCCCAGGCCTTCCTGGGTTTCGAACTTGATCCTGCCGTTGTGGGCTTCAATGATTTTTTTGGCAATGGCCAGTCCGAGCCCGGTACTGGTTTCCCCGCCGGTCGGCCGGATGCTGAGCCGGTGAAATTCAGAAAACAGCAGATGCTGTTCTTCTCTTGGAATGCCCGGGCCTTCATCCGTCACACTGAACTTGACAATATTATCATCCTGCATCAGGCTTAAATACACGCTCGATCCCATGGGTGCAAATTTAATGGCATTGGAGATCAGGTTGTCAATTGCCTGTCCCAAACGGTGCGCGTCAAAAGCAATTTCCGGGATCAGGGACAGTTCTTTGTGAATAGAGATATGTTTTTTGTCAGCCTGTAATTTAATCAACTGGATTCTTTCCAGAATTAATTTGTTTAATGATCCCTTTTTGGGTGAAAGTTGCATGTTGCCGCTTTCAATGCGTGAGATATCAAGCAGATCATTAATCATTGCCAGCATATTTCTGCTGGTGGAATAAATGATGTTTAAGAATTCATTTTGTTCCTCATTGAACGTGTTGGAATCTTTTAGCAGCAATTCGCTGAATCCTCTGATGGATATCACCGGATTCCGGAGGTCATGCGCAACAATACCAATGAATTTATTTTTCATTTCATTATTGCCGGTAAGTTCTCTTTGTTTTTCTATCAGTTTTCTTTCCAGTCTGACAATCCGCGTGCCAACCTTGATTCGGGCAATCAGTTCCTGAAGATTTACGGGTTTCATAATATATTCATCGACACCGGCTTCAAAGCCTTCAATTAAATCTTTTTTTTCTTCTTTAGCCGTCAGCATAATGATAAATACATAACCGGTTTTATGTTTTTCCCGGATTTTACGGCAGACATCAATACCGTCCATTCCCGGCAGGACCCAGTCGATTACGGCAATGTTGATGGGATGGTCAATAATTGTCGTAAATGTTTCAATGCCGTTTGAGGCCTCAAAGATATTATATCCCTTTTTTTTCAGGTAGTGAGATATCATTTTTCGGCAAGCGGCATCATCATCGGCAATGAGTATATTCATTTTTTTTAATATCCCGTTATGGGGTTAATATATGTGACTGGCAAAAAGAGTTCGCAATCAAATAACGAAGCGTCTTCGGCCGGTTTAATTTTCGTGCAGTGAGTGAATTTCGGTAAAAGTGGTCAGGCCCCGGAGTACTTTTTTAATTCCGTCATATTCCTTGTCCTGGAAACCGTGTTTTTTACTTTGGTTCTTAATCTCATGGATCGTTGTATTTCGGTGGATCGGATTTTTGATATCATTATTGATTACCAGCAGTTCCTGAATACCGATATACCCCTGATATCCGGTATGCTGACAATACGGGCAACCCATTGCGCGATAGGCAAATATTTGGGGGGGACCTTCAAAAATAAACAGGTCTTCGGCTTCTTTGGGCGAAAGCAGATACTTTTTTTTACAATGATCACACAGCCGGCGGACCTTTTTTTGATTGATGATGGCGGTGACAACTGAACCGATTTCCAGCCTGGTTGTGTTTAAGGCGTCAAATACATCGACCGCATTGATCCCGGCAATGATAAATTGTCCGGCCTCTGTAGCTTTTCGCAGGTTGCCGACAATCTCGGGATCATTGATGTTCTGAACATAGAGGGTTTTGGGGTGGAGATTCTGGCAGGATCTGAATGCATCCAAACGCGTAAAATTTGCCTTTGGGTTTACCTGGAGCTGATCAACTTCATTTAAAAGCCAGCGGGGAGAGTCTTCCACAGACATTATTTTATGTGTGTTTAAAGAACGGATTTCATTGATAATTGAATAGGGAAGATCGATATAATCGGCGTCAGACGGTCCGGAAATAAGCATGATGCCTTTTCGGGCATTGAGCTGGTGCTCGAGCAACCGCTTTGTTTTAAGAGACAGATGCAGATCAGATATTTTGGGTATATTGGTTAATGCCTGCCGGTCCATCAGTTTTAGAAATATTTTTTCTCCGAATTTAGTGGAAAGGCTTAAAAATTGAATATCAAATTTTTTTCCGGGGGTCGGGAAGATGATCCGGCTGTATTGCGCCTCTTTTTTTTGGGCATCATCTATTTTTGCCATGGTTTTCAGCTTTTTTATCAGTAGACGATAAACGCTTTTTTCAAGTTGCAGCCGTTCATGGAACTCGCCGTTAATAATAAAACAAATTCTGGCGATATGTTCCTCAGGCTCAATTTGAATTTCACTGCTGTGTTCTGTAATACCCAACAGAATCAGGCAAACATGAAGCTGATTAATGCTTTCCTTGCCGGCGATTTCTTCAAACGCTTTTTCGCCGATGGGGCTGTCCGCGTCAAACACCTTGCTGGTGGAGATTTTAGTGAAAAATTCATATAAAGCAGTATTGGTCTGATATTCATTTTCAATTGCCCACTCAATATCCTGGGGCAGGGCAAAAACAAGGTTTGCCGGTCCGTTGATATAATGTTCAATCTGTTTTTTCAACTCGATACTGTCCGGAATCGGTGTGGCGACAGTCACCGTATCGCCCATCTGGTATATGGGGATGGCGTAATTTTGCCGGGCAAATCGTTCCGGTACTTTCCGGACCACTTCTGATTGAAACAGGGATTTTTCAAGATCAACGTGGGCAATGCCGATGGAATCGCACCAGAGCTGGCATAGTTGTCGTTTGGTGCCGATACCGCTTTGGATCAGGGTTGCCAGAACGTCTAATGCATTTTCTTCCAGTTCATTGAGCAGATCAGATATGAATTCATCGGGAATGATCTGTTGCTTTTTTAGGAGCTTAAAAAAAAGAGGGTTTTCAATTTTTGGCCGAATCATCATCGTTTATGCCATATCTTGTGTTAGGTAATCTTTTTTTTTTGTTTTAGATTTGTTATCATCAGCTCGGTGATGGTCTCCTGAGGAATATTTTTTTCCTGGCTCCGGTCTTTTTTTTGCTCATGAATATCATCATCAATTTCTTTGAGCATGTCGGCCAGGTTATATTTATTGTCTGAGTTCATTCTAATCCTGGTTTTAAAGGGACTTTTTGTAAGCGGCCCAGGTTTTTTTGATGACTTCCCGCATTTCATTAAGAGAGAGATCTTTTCGTATAAACCCGGAAGCGCCAAGTTCGATACAGTCTTCTACTGTCTCTTTATCAACCAAAGATGTCAGCATGATGATAAACGCGTTTGGATATTTTTTTTTGATATCCGTCAGGGCTTCTTTTCCGGATTTTAACGGCATGTTGATATCTAAAAGCAGCATATTGGGTTTCAAGGTGCCGAACAATGAAACCGCTTCTTTTCCATTGTCGGCTTCGCCAACAATTTCACAGCCCATACTTTTGATAACTGTTGTTATTAGTTTTCTGACATGATCTTCATCGTCGACGACCATGGCCCGGATTTTGCGTTTCGGCGGCATTGAATAGGTCTTTTATTTCTGTTGATTAAATTATTATTCTCGGCAGATGTCTATGATACTATCTCTTTACGATCTAATCCTATTAATAATAACTTAATCCGTATGTAAATGCAACTGATTATCATGCACTTGATAAATTTAAGATGACATAGACGAATTGGTTATAATAAATTGGGGGAATAATCGGGTGGATTGATCGTGTGAGAGGTATATCTATTTGATTAAATAGTAGATTTTGAAAGGAGAAATTTCCTGATAAAAGTTGTTCAAGACTATTTTTTTGAGCTGGAGACGACTGGATTCGGTAAATTTTTCTTCATAGGAAGAGCGAAATTTGCCCGGGAACGTTTTAAGATAAAACGTTCCCGGGCAGGGTTGAGATTAAAGGGCTTTGGCCATCACCTCGCCGATGATTTTGCTGAATCGGGCGGGGTTTTCAATTTTTCCGCCTTCTCCGACAATTGCCAGATCATACAACAGGTTATAGTAATCTTTTAATGACTCATCGTCATTGTTTTTTTCAAAAATTGACTGGATCTTTTCCATCACCGGATGGCTGATATTTAATTCGAGAATTCGTTTTGCGTCCGGCATGGACTGGCCGGAAGCCTTGAGCAGTTTTTCCATGTAGGCACTCATATCATAAGCATCCCCGGACAGACAGGAAACGGAATCCTTTAAATGGGAAGAGGGCTTAACTTCTTTGATTTTATCGTCAAGCTCGGATTTGATTTTTTCAAACAGAGTGGAAAATGATTCTTTCTTTTTTTCATCGACTTTATCCAGGCCAAGGTCGCCTTTTTCCGCACTTTTAAATTTCTTTTTTTCAAACTCAGGCAAAGACTGAATAACAAATTCATCCACCGGATCAGTCATCAAAAGTACTTCAATATCTTTATCCTTAAGGGTTTCCAGGTGCGGGCTGTTGAGAATAGCGGCAAGGTTATCACCGGTTAAATAATAGATGTCTTCCTGATCCGGTTTCATGTTGTTAACATAATCTTGAAGCGAAACCCATTTCCCGTCTGATTTTGTTGTTTTATAACGGGCAAGTTTTGCAATTTTTTCACGATTTCCCCAGTCAGAATGGATGCCTTCTTTGACGACCGCCCCGAATTCATTGTAGAATTTATCATATTCCGCCGCATCCATTTGATCCAATGTATCGAGGATCTTTTTGACCAGGTTTTTATGAATATTTTGGACCAAAGCATCGTGCTGGAGAATTTCACGGCTGATATTCAGATTTAGGTCCGGGGCATCGACAACACCCTTAATAAACCGAAGATATTCAGGAACCAGTTCTTTGCAGTCCTCCATAATAAAGACACGTCTGCAGTAAAGCTGAACCCCGTGTTTTCTTTCCGGCATAAACAAATCCATGGGTGCCTGTGATGGAATGTATATAAGCGCGCTGTACTCGGTCAGGCCTTCGAGTTTCAAATGGAGCTGGGTCAGCGGGGGATTCCAGTCGTGGCTGATGTGCGAGTAGAAATCTTTATATTCTTCTTCCGTCACATCCTTTTTATCCCTGCTCCAGATGGCCTTCATGGAGTTTAAGGTTTCTTCATTAACAACCGTTCCTTTTTTGACGGGCTTTTTGTCTTTATCCAGAACTTGTTTGCCTTCATCATCGGTTTCAAACTCGTCATGTTCCACATCCATGACAATAGCGTAGCTGACAAAGTCTGAATGTTTTTTAACAATATTTCGAATTGTCCATTCCTCGGTAAAATCCTGTTCATCTTTTTCTATTGCTTTTAATGATAAAATTACATCTGTTCCCCGCCTGTCTTTGGTTGTCGGTTCAATGGTATACGATCCGTCTCCGGTTGATTCCCATTGGGTTGCGGTCTCTTCACCGGCAGCCCGGGTGATGATGCTAATCTTATCCGCAACAATAAATGCACTGTAAAAGCCGACCCCAAACTGGCCGATGAGCTCGGGAGTTAATGTGTTCTTATTGTTGGACTTTTCCAGTGCCTTCATAAATTCGGCAGTGCCGCTTCGAGCAATGGTACCGATATTTTCAACCATTTCATCATAGGTCATACCCATACCGTTATCGGATATGGTCAGGGTTTTATTTTCCTTATCCGGAGTGATTTTTATTTTAAAATCCGTATCGTTTCTCAGGATTTTGCTGTCGGTCTGGGCTTGAAAGCTGAGTCGGTCAATGGCGTCCGAGGAATTTGAAATTAATTCCCTTAAGAAAATTTCTTTGTTTGAATACAAGGAATTGATAATTAAATGCATGAACTGCTTTACTTCGGTTTTAAATTCATGGGTTTGTTTTGTGCGTTCCATTTTGACTCCTTAAATGTCTATGTTCAAAATTGTGTAAATTATTACAGATTGGTGATTGATTTTTTTATAAAATGGGTGCGATTTTTGATTTGTCAAGCCCCTTTGCTGAATCATCCCGGATAATTTGTGCATGGGGAATATGCGCAGGGGATGAAAATGTTTTTGAATTATCTTTATTTTAAGGGTTGCTAAGTGCTGATGGCTTCGTAAAAAGTCCAAATTCTTTGTTGCGCTACATCCTTCGTCTCTTCATGGTACGCTAAGTACGAATCATCACTCAGGATTTGCGCGCCTCGCCAATTTTAAGATTTGGTGGAACTTTTTTCTTTGCCATCGGAATCCGACTTTTTACGAGTTTGTCAAGTGCTAAAGATTTAAAAAATTATCCAGTGTTATCTTGTCGGCGATATGCTATAAACTTTTTATATTATTCCATTAATGACATTCTTAAAATAATAACATCTCATGCATGTATATTTTTTTTGAAAATTTAACCCAAAAACAGACAGACATATGTGTTCTGGTTCTGTCTTCATCAGCAGTGCCGCATCGGATCACGAAAAATAAAAACAGTTGGGATGTATGGGTCGGGGAGTCTCATTACGACCGTGCGCGTGAGGCAATGGCACTGTATTTTAAAGAGAATAGAAATTCTCTTCCGGACTTTAGTGAAATAAATGTTGAGATTAAAAAAGACACAATCATTTCAGGTATTATCATATCCATTATGCTTTTGATATGGTATATACTGGTTCAAAATGCCGGTGACGCAAAAGAGATCATCAATCGGTTCGGCGCATCGGCGGTCAAAATACTTGACGGTGAATATTACCGGTCAGTGACCGCGTTATTGCTTCACAAAGATGAATTGCATCTTGCTGGGAATATGATCGGTCTTTTTATTTTTGGAACCGCTCTATGTTCAGTAACCGGCTGGGGAGCCGGGTGGCTGATGGTTCTTATCAGCGGGGTTGCCGGCAACCTGATGAATGCATTTATGTATGAGAGTGCCCATGTTTCAATCGGTGCGTCAACCGCTGTATTCGGTGCGGTCGGCATTTTGGCCGGTTACCAGGGGTTTAAAAAAAAAAGAACACCGAAACGATTGAAAAGTGCATGGGTGCCCATAGCGTGCGGGTTGGCGCTCCTTGGACTGCTCGGTTCCGGCGGCCCTGAAACCGATATCATGGCGCATTTGTTTGGATTTTTTTGCGGGATTCTGATGGGAAGTTTATATGCCCTGTTTATTAAAAAACCGCCTGGAAATTTTTTTCAATGCCTGTCTGCGGCGGGGATGGTGGTTATTGTTTATTGGGCCTGGTCGGCGGGATAACATTTGATGGACAAGGACTGAATATGAAAAATATTGCAGCATTGCTGTTTGAGGCAAACATATTGAAAAATATTCCCAGGGCAGGGTTCCATTTTCTGGGAGTTGGAAAAGAGTCTGTGGCGGAGCATTCATTTAGTGCGACGTTTATCGCGTATGTGATGTCTATGATGGCGCCGGAAATTGATTCACTCCGGCTCATCACCATGTGCCTGATTCATGATTTGCCGGAAGCCAGAATCGGGGATCAGAATTATGTACAAAAAAAATACGTGACCGCTGATGAGGAAAAAGCAGTCGCAGACGCTACCCGGCATCTTCCGTTTGGTCAATCCATGGCAGCTTTGATAACGGAATTTAACGAACAAATGTCCCCGGAATCAAAAATGGCCTATGACGCAGATCAGTTGTCGTTTATTATTGAATTGAAATCCATTGCCGACATTGGTCATAAAAGCCCGGATCAATGGTTGCCGGTGGTGCAGCAGCGTTTGAAAACTGATATTGGAAAACGACTGGCAAAAGAAATCATGGCAACCACTTGGGATGCATGGTGGATGGACACCTATGAAGAGTGAATTATATTGATTTTTTGGTAAAATAGCTATAAGTGACTATCTTTTTTTTAGATGTTTTTCATTCCTGTATATGAAATGGATTTTTAACAATCGATATAAACCAGCCAGAGTATTTTAATCATGCGACTTCAGCTAAAAGAGATGGCAGCAGCTTTAAATATTACTCCCAACACTGTCGAACGATGGATCCGGCAGGGAAGAATTCCGGTTCGCATAAAGGAAAATACCTGTATTTTCAGCCTTCCATCGTTGCGGAAATGGGCGGATGCCAATAATCTGACATACACGCCGCCGGGTGCGGCAGTCCTGATGGCATTGAAAGAGAAGGCGGAGAATCTGCACATTGCAATGGCGCGAGGGGGTGTCTATTATGATATTGAGGGCGAATCCGTAGCAGAAGTTATACGCGCAGGGGTGAATTGTATCACCTGTTTTGACACCCAAGGGCAAAGGCAAGCCCTGTATGACAGTTTGCTGGCAAGGGAAGAATTGATGTCCACCGGTATCGGAAAAGGCGTGGCAATCCCCCATCCCCGGACACCGCTGGATTATGGAGAAATTCCGGCTTTTATTTCCACCTGTTTTCTTAAAAACCCGGTGGATTATCAAGCGGTTGACCGCCTGCCGGTGTTTGTTTTATTTCTTCTCGTCTGCCCGTCTTCAAAGAGCCATCTTCATTTGCTGGCAAGGCTTTCGTTTTGTTTGAGGGATGAAGAATTTATACAATTTTTAAATCAACCACCAGCGTCGGCGGCTTTTTTTAAGAAAATTGAAGAATTGGACCAGCGGTTTGACGCACCTTAAAAGGCTTAGTCTCTTATCTCTGATTTTTGTGTTTTTTTGGCAAACTTTTTTAAAAACTCAAAAAGTATGAAGTGCCTAAAGTGATCTAAAGTGCCTAAAGTTGTGGACTGCGCTAAACGCGCGATCATTTTTAACATAAAAATTGAAAATGCCGAAGGCATTAACCATAACTTTAGCTCACTTCAAACTTTAGTTCACTTTTAATTTTTCCGGTTTAGATAGTGAATATGTTGAAATTTATATTGTGAAATTTATTAAAGGATTAAATATAGTACGATTTCCATCCCGATGGATTTTTTTTCGTTTTGACGATCGACTGCTTTTGATCAGTATCGGTGCGCTGGTGGGCTCATGCAGCGGCCTTGCAGCGCTCGCGCTGAATCGGGGGTTGATCGCCATGTTTGAGATGCTGGGGCATTACCGGCATTTGTGGTGGGCGTTTATTATGCCGGGAATCGGTGCTGCGTTGTCCTCTCTGTTTCTCGAAAAAATAATCAAAGAGGGTGCCGGACACGGCGTACCGGAAGTGTTATACAGCGTTTCCCGTTATGGCGGGCTGATGCGCTTTCGATCAAGCTTTTCTCGATTGATTTCAAGCTGTTTAACCATCGGCAGCGGCGGATCAGCCGGGCCGGAAGCACCCGTGGTCATGAGCGGCGCGGCCATTGGTTCAAATATTGCTCAATTGTTTTCTTTAAATGACCGCCAGCGCGTCGCGCTTGTCGGCTGCGGCACAGCTGGCGCTGTGGCCGCAATTTTCAATGCGCCGATTGCCGGACTGGTGTTTACCATTGAGGTGATTATCGGCGAATGGTCAGCGTTGAATATTGTGCCGATTGCCGTTGCTTCAGTTTTCGGTGCCCAGGTCAGCCGGCTGCTGCAGGGTAATCAGATTGCGTTTACACATTTGCAATTTAATATTGATCCTGGCGATACCATTGCATGCCTGGGGCTTGCGGTTGTAACCGCCCTTGTATCTATCTTGTTGACACGGGCTTTAAGGTTGTCATATCGGGGCGCCCGTCATATTCATCTCCCGATATGGGTGAAAGCAGCCATTGGCGGATGCCTGGTGGGGGGGATTGGTTTTTTTCTGCCGGATGTGCTCGGGGAAGGGTACCATTCAATTCAGGCGATGGTTGAAGGTACATTCTCCAATGGTTTGTTGTTTGTGGCGCTTCTGGTGCTTGCAAAGATCCTGGCGACTTCCTTTACCTTAGGCTGGGGTGGTTCCGGGGGTATATTCGCACCCTGTCTGGTAATCGGCAGTTTTACCGGTTTGATGTATCATCGTTTTATTGAAATGTTATGGCCGGGGATTGCATGGGTCAATGAAGGATGTTTTGCTTTGCTGGGTATGGCCGGCCTGATCAGCGGTATTCTTCAGGCGCCGTTGACCGGCATGTTTTTAATCGTTGAAATCACTGGCGGGTATGAAGTGATTCTGCCGTTGATTCTGGTTTCTGCAATTTCTACAACGCTATGCCATTCGTTTGAACCGGCCTCTTTTTATATGAAGGATCTGGTGGAAAAAGGCCATTTTCTTCGTCCCCGGACAGATGCCCGGGTTCTTGCGGATTTGAGTGTCAGCGAGTTGGTTGAAAAGGACTGTATTATTGTTACCAAGGAGATGAAACTGGGGGATTTTGTAAAAATTATGCAAAAATCCCACAGAAATTTTTTTCCGGTGGAAGATGAAAACAGCCGGGAATTTCTCGGTTTGATCCACTTGGATGATATCCGGGAATATCTTTTTGACCCATTATTTTATGAAACTGTTTTTTTAGAACAGATTATGGATACTCAGGTGCGGACAGTTGGCTTAGATGATGATTTGTCGGCTATTCTTGATCGCATGGATGCCGGTAATCTGTTCAGTATGCCGGTGGTTGCCAATAATCAGTTTGTCGGCATGATTTCCAAGGCGACGTTGCTGGATAAGTATCGTAATGAGCTGATTGTCCAGACGAATCATTGATTTAACAGGCTGTTGAAAAACTATTGCGCTTGTCAATACGGCGTTAAAATTCGGCTCAAAGTGCTCATTTATAGACATAAACTCCGCTTTTTCGCCGAATTTTGCCTTGTCTTGACTGCGCTCATGACGTTTTTCAATAACCTGTTAGAGAATCAGGTGTTCAGCCTTTTACCTGAATACCTTATCATTGAAGAGGTGAAGAATAATGGAAACAAGATTGCTTCATATTTTTAGAAATACTCCCATCGGTCGGGAGGTGTTGCTTCAGTCAATGTATTTCTGCAAATCCATCGGCGTCCACCCGGTGATCTATATTCCTGAATTTATAAAGTTTCTAATGTATTTTGAAAAAGATGTGGTTCAGATTGATTTGGATGATTCCTATCTGATCGCTCCGGAAACCGCTTCGGCGCATGCGGTGGAAATTGTCCGTTCACAGGGATTGCCGGAACCGAATTTTATTGAGCCGAAAAATTTTACCGCTTCCACCCTGCCGGACATTCCGGTCAATTTTGACTTTATGTGCTGTCCCCGGACAATCAGTGACCTTTCCTCAAAAATCGGGTTGGGTTATATCGGCCCGAGGGTCCGGCGGATCGTGCATTCGGCTAAGTTCCCGGTGCTCATTGTCGGAACGATATATAAGCCATGGAAATCAATAGGCGTTATGTTTGGCGGATCTGCCAATGCCATTAACGCATTTCGTCTGGGGGTTCGTATCAGTCGTTTATCCGGGCTGCCGATGAATGTTTACACGCAACTGGGAAAACATTCACCTGATTATTACAAGGATATTATCCAAAAGAATGATCTTACCTGGGACATGGAGCAGTATGTGCGGAACTGGGAGTTTTTTGACTCTGGTGAGTTCTCAGTCAACCTGTACAAAGTGCCTCATGATGCCCTTGTGGTTATAGGCGCTTATGGACACGGTGTTATCAAGGAAATGCTGTTCGGCAGCACGATGGAAAAGGTGCAATCCATATTGCCCAACAATCTACTGATTGTCGGGCCGAAATATCAGGCTGCCATGTGATTTATTACTTAATTACATTAATGTGGGCATTATTCGGATTTTTGTCCTGGTATTTTTCAACGTATATTTTTACATTTGTCATATCTCCGGCGGTTCCGGGTGCAATGGCGTTGATGCGGGAATGTACATCGTCCAAAGTCTTGCAGGATCTGCATTTGATGGTCCTTTCCCACATATCCGACTATACTCTGGGGTTTTTATTTGCATTGATACTGGCCATATTTTCAAATTTTTCAAAAGTACGAATGGGTTTTTATATTTTTGCCATGAGTATTTTACCCATTTACTATCATGTTATCCAATTGATTGAATATAAAAGTTATTACGCTGGATGGCCTTACTGGATATTTGCTTCGATCGGCATGGGATTTCTATCCATACTTATTTTTTCACCGTTATTTGCATTCACCGGTGGTGTTTTGGGAAAGGCTCTTAAGATGAGATGGCAGAACGTTTAAATTATAAAAAATTCTTTTACCTGATTATTTAGGCAGGGATAAATCTTTTAAAATATACATTAAATAGGGGAATAACATGAAAAAATTGTTTAACGGTATTAAAGCGGCGAAATTAGGTACTGAGAAGATGCCTGCTGTTGTTTGCGTCCAGACAGAAGAAAGATCCAAAGAAGTGGCATCAATATTTGAAGCGCATGGATGGAAATATTCAATTGATTTGGCATCGGACAAACCCGAAGATATTAACGACTTGGAAATTCTGTTGAATCCGCCCAAACAAACGAAAGCCGAAACGAAAATCGGCCGCAATGATCCCTGCCCATGTGGCAGCGGGAAAAAGTATAAAAAATGCTGTGGATGATGTAATTATACAAAAAAAACTCCGCTGGATTAATCCCGGCGGAGTCGTGTACCGATATAACTGATTCCGTTTCGTTTTTATGCATTTGCTCTTTGAGACCGCTCCTTTTTTACTCCGGCGTAATTGCGACGCGGTTTCCATTGCTTCTGAGGCTGTTTGTTGCGAGCGGGTGCCGGCGAACTATAGTTAAAATCTGATAAGGTGCGCTGCTCAATTTCCGAACCCATGACCCGGTTGATGGCGCGTACCATATCCCTGTCGTCGCCGGTAATAAGAGTGAATGCCTCGCCATTTTGTGTGGCCCTGCCGGTCCGTCCAATGCGATGAATGTATGCATCGGCGGTGGAAGGAATGTCGTAGTTGATGACATGCGAAATCTGCGTAACGTCAATGCCGCGAGCGGCAATATCGGTAGCTACCAGGATTTTATATGTACCGTTCCGGAAACCGTCCAAAGCGGCCTGGCGTTTTCCCTGTGAAAGGTTTCCCTGAATCGAAGCCGACCGGTAGCCGGCTTTAGCCAGTTTTTTATCTAAGCTTTTGGCCCGGTGTTTGGTTCGGGTAAAGACCAGGACTGACTGGGTGTCGATGTTTTCCAGCATCTTTAGTAGCAGCGCTGTCTTCAAGTGCTGCGCCACCGGGTAGAGTGCGTGACGAACAGTATCCGCCGGTGCAGTCGTTCCAATTTTTACAGTGACCGGATCCCGCAGAACATCATTTGCCAGATGACGTATTTCGCTTGGCATGGTTGCCGAAAAAAGCAGCGTCTGGCGATTTTTCGGAACAGATCTTAAAATCCGCCGGATATCAGGCAAAAATCCCATGTCGAACATATGGTCAGCCTCGTCGAGAACCAGTACTTCAAGTTTGCGAAGATCAGCCGTATGACGGTTTATATGGTCAAGAAGCCGGCCGGGGCAGGCAACAACAATATCAGCACGTTTTAATTTCTGAATCTGCGGGTTAATCCCCACACCTCCGTAAACCGCCACGCTTTTTAAACGGGTTTTTTGCCCCAGGGTTTCGATTGCCTGATGAATTTGTTCGGCGAGTTCTCTTGTGGGGGCGATGATCAGGGCGCGGATGCCGCCATGGTCACTTTTTATCAGGCGATTGAGTATTGGCAGGACAAAAGCAGCTGTTTTGCCGGTGCCGGTCTGGGCCAGTCCCATGACATCTTTATGATTCAGAACATGCGGCATTGCCTGTGCCTGAATCGGGGTTGGGTCTATATAGCCTGCCGTTATAACGCCTGCCGCTACAGCAGGATGCAAATTAAATGTTTCAAATTTCAATCAATACCTTCTTTCGTATTCTATCTGAATTGAGCGCTTTAATTTTTGAAAAGCCTTTTTTTTGTACTTGCGACAGGCTCAACAATCGCCCAATCAATCTTTAAATAAAAAAAAGCCCCGGAACCATTCCGGGGCTTACGTAATTTTTAGTTGACAACCAAGAACTTTGTTAAATTTAAACATATAATAGATTACTGTAATTACTGTCAAGTTAATTTTTATTAAAGAGATACGTGGTTGAGATGAATCGGCTAGCGGATAACGGATCAAGCGCTTCAGGCAGAAAAAAGGATGGTATCAAACATGACAAACTCGTAAAAAGTCGGATTCGGATGGCAAAGAAAAAAGCTCCAAATTTGAGGCGCGCAAATCCTGAGTGATGATTCGTACTTAGCGTACTATGAAGAAGCGAAGGATGCAGCGCAACAAAAAATTTGGACTTTTTACGAAGCCATCAAACATGATAGTCTCGTAGGAATCTTCATCGCCGCCAATGCATTTGGAAAAGATGCATCCTCACAGGAAAATGGCAGACGACATCAAGGCCCCCCGCCGGAGGCATATTGTGCCTGTGAAGGTAAAAATGTCGGCGATACGGCAGAATTTGTCAGCCCTCGCGGAGATACGGTAACCGGCACCTGCGAGTTGGAACGCGATGGCGACCGACTTGTCCTGCGACCCGACAATCCCCCAGAAAGAAATTCCAGCGGTCGACCCATGAGAAACGATCGTGATTAAACCTTAATTGCGTTGTTAACCGGGTTTTAGAAATACAGATATTCGTGGCTTTGGTGCACTGTTCTAACCTTCAGGAAATTGGCGGCAGTATTCATACAAAGCCATGTTGGCTGCTGAAGCGGCATTATAACTATGAGGCAGTCCCCACACAGGGATTTCGATAACATCATCAAGCTGAGTCAGAATCTCATCGCTGATTCCAAGGCGCTCGTTTCCTATAACCAGCACGGTGCGACGTTCAAAAGCAAAGTGATGAATATTTTGGGAGTTAGATGCCTGCTCTATCCCAACGATACGATAGCCATCTTGTTTGAGTTTTTTAAGTACAGGACTCAGAGATCGGTGGGAGGCAATGGAAAGCGTTGATGTCGCATCCCTGGCAATCTTTGGAATTAATGATGCGGCCCCGCAAATAATCATTTTTTCCACTGCGCAAGCACTGGCCGTGCGGGAAATTTGGGATATATTGACGTTGCTCCGCATAGGTACACAAGCAACAATCAACTCACGCGGCTGATTTAAATTCGTTGGGGATTTATGTCGCTGGTGGACAAAGTCACTCATGATCAATCCTGGTCCTTTCGGTTTTTTTGGATAGCAGCGTCCAGGCTGTTTTTGTCATAAAAAACAGCATCAAGGTAAAGCCCCGAAGCAGGAGCCGTGCCAGGTGCTGCCTGACGGTTTTTTGCCTTTATAATACGGGGAAGATCTTCACTTGAAGTCTTTGACTCTCCTACCTTGACCAGTACGCGAATGATATTCCGTACCATTTTGTATAAAAAACCGTCAGCGATAATTGAAAAACACAAAGAGAATCCGTCTTGCCTGAGATCAAGCGAATGCACTGTTCTTAGAGTGGTAGCCCTTTTAAAGTTGGGAACTTTGGCAAAAGAAGCGTAGTCCATCTTGCCGACGAAAAAAGGACAGGCATTTTGCATCGCCTCCACATCCAGTTTTGCAGGGATGTACCAAACCTTTCCTTCCATTGCAGGTGGCAAATCGACATGATTCCAGATTTTATAGCGATAACACTTGCCCACAGCAGAATCTCGTGCATGAAAATCATCAGAAACCTTCTGAAGATTCGTCACCTCAATCGCTTTATCAAGAGCATCATTAAGGCTTACAACAGCTGCTTCTTCATCGATGTCTTCCGGAAGACGAATCGATGCGACCTGCCCCAATGCATGCGTTCCACGATCGGTTCGGCCGGAGCCCTCTATTTTAAGCCGAAAACCAAAACACTTCGTCACAGCATCTTCCAAAGCTCCTTGAACTGTCGGTTTGTCTTTATGCCGCTGCCATCCGTAATAATGTTGTCCATCATAACGAACATCCATTCTATAGTTGGCAAAACCGTTTTTTTTCGTTTCAGAAAGTGGTGAATCTGTCATCAAACAAACCCCAAAAGTTAAAGCGCCCACGCTCAAAATGTCATAAAAAATCTCAAAAACCGTCTAAAATAAAAAAATGTACTTTAACGCAAAAACTGAGTCAATACAGAAAAAAAAGTGAGGCGAAGGGGACGCCCTTTATATTTATATATTTACATGCCGTTCGAATCATGTTATTAAAATTTTATGCCAAGAAAAGCCAGAATAGACGCACCGGGAGCAGTTCACCATATCATAGTCAGGGGTATCGAGCGGCATAAGATTTTCCGTGACGACCATGACCGGGACAATTTTTTGAAACGGCTGGGTGATCTGGTCATCGAAACGCAGACTCAGTGTTTTGCATGGGCGCTGATCCCCAATCATTTTCACCTGCTGCTTAAAACCGGACAGGTGCCGGTGGCAACGGTCATGCAGCGGTTGCTGACCGGCTACGCCATTGGTTTCAACCGTCGGTACTGCCGAAGCGGGCACTTGTTCCAAAACCGCTATAAATCCATTCTGTGCCAGGAAGATGTCTACTTAAAAGAATTGGTTCGCTATATCCATTTGAATCCCTTACGGGCGGGGCTGGTACCGGATCTTGCGACCCTGGATGGATTTCGGTTTGTCGGTCACAGCTATCTTATGGGAAAGCGCAAGAACGGCTGGCAGTCGACGGATAGTGTGCTGGCATTTTTTGGCGATCATATCTCGTCAGCACGGCGCAGGTATCGCGGCTATCTTAAGAAGGGTATTGCGTTGGGAAGACGCTCGGATTTGGTCGGTGGCGGGTTGGTTCGCAGTGCAGGCGGCTGGGCAGCGGTCAGATCGATGCGAAAAAACGGTGCGTTTCTAAAAAGCGATGAACGGATTTTAGGGGACAGCGATTTTGTGGATACGGTTTTGTCCGATGCACAGGAAGCCATGCAGCGCAAGTATGCGTTGGCAGCCAGGGGTATCGATCTGAATTATGTGGTAGTTGTGGTGTCGGATTTGTTTTCTATTCACTCTGAAGATATTGTGGGTCCCTGCAAGCAGCGCGATATCGTGAAAGCCCGTATGCTTGTGTGCTACTGGGCTGTGCGGGAATTGGGTTTGTCGATGACCGAGGTGGCCGGGAAACTGGGAATATCAGTATCAACGGTGAGCGTTGCGGTTAAAAAAGGAGCGCAGACCGTTCGCCATGAAGGGTTGGTGTTGACGGATTTGATATAAAAGACGTACTCGTCGTCGGTAAATATACAAATATAAAGGGCGTCCCCCCGTCCGGCATTCTACAAATCGTGAATAGTGGGTTGAGTTGTGATTTGATTTTATAATGTAATTATTTCAATTTGTTATCTTTTTTAATGTCGTTTTAATTATTTATATGAAAAAATTAATTTAACATAATAAAATATTCCGGTATAGAATTATTTTTAGGGTTGGATTTTATCGATATTACCCAAAAAGGGCAATCACGGGAGAATCAAAAAAGGGCAACCACGGGGGGTTGCCCCTACGGGCGACCATCGATCGCATTGACACCAATGCATCGTTTATTTAGGAAAACACGGGGAGAAACATACGGTTAAATGATGCAGGAAAAATAATTCAACCGTTTGTGTTGAAATCCCGTAATATTATTCCGGTATTGCATTCGATGAATTCGTTATCATGCCCGACCATTTCCACGGCATCGCGGTCATCGTAGGGGCAGGCCCCTGTGCCTGCCCTTTTTACGACGCCACCAAGGGCTGGGTTTTCCATCGATTATGAAGCCAGAACCACTGATCCGGATATCGTCGAATAACGCCTTCCAGGGCATTGTTGAAAATCTGGGTATTAACCAGAAGATCCTTTTCCACATCCCCTGTATTAATAACGGGAAGCTCAGGTAAAAACTCACATCGGTATTTACCGTTTTCGCGGACAAAAAAATACATTATCACCGGCACACCTGTCATAAGGGCCAGATAGGCAGGGCCCATGTTGGCAGATGCCGTTCTTCCGAAAAAATTAATAAAAACAGACTGGTGCCGCTTGGCATTCTGGTCGATGAGCAACGCCATACAGTTCCCTTGGCCAAGTTCACGTAAAATCGCATGAACCGCCCCTTTAAGGGGATACAGACGGCTGCCCGTTGACTCCCTTTTTTCGTGAAAATATCTCTCCGCCGGCGCAAAATCAAGTTTTCTGTATATGCCGGAGACTTGCAGGCGGGCAATGTTGTTGAGCTGAACAGATATTTCCCAGTTGCCTAAATGGCCGGAAAACATCAAGACGCCCTTACCCTTATTATGTGCAGCCCTTAAATGCTGGAGTCCGTAAGCCGTGTAATGTTTTGTAACATCTTTTGGCTTTAATGCATACATCCGGGGGGTTTCAAAAATCATATTGGTCGCGTAGAAAAAAGTTTTTCGCGCAATACGGTTAATCTCAGAAACAGTCATCTGGTCGCCAAATGCATGGGAGATATTATCAATGGCAACCTTTCTGTGCCGTTTATCCACGACAAACCAGATTTTTGAGATAAATAAAGCAATCTTTTCACCGGTTTTAGGTGGCACCAATGCCAAAACATCAAATATCGCTTTGATTACCCGATAAATTATGATTTCAATAACAGTCATTTTCATTTTTTTGTGTATCGCCTTTATTCTTTTCTATAATACCAAAACCCTCATCAAACCGAACCGATGCCGGTTGCGGCGGCAACGTGGTTTTCATCTGGATGGCATCTTCCAGTTCAGCGGCTGAGTCCTCATCAAGCCACCAATACCATAATGCGCTGCTTTCAGCACTGTATTTGGAGAGGACGGTTGCCGGCTTGCCGAATTTGTTCCAGTATAAAAGGCGGGTATAATCAATGTTCCAGAGCAGAACATACGGACATTCCTGGTAAATTAATTGATCAATTTTGCGATAAATGTCATTTCTTTTTTGAATATCAAAGATAGTTTTTTGTTTTTCAATCAGCTGATCAACGACTTTGCTTTTAAAGCCGGTAATATTATTTCCGCTTTTTCTGTCGGCTTCCGCAGACAGCCACATGCTTTCCGGGTCTTTAAAAACACCGGCACCCCACGCCGCCCAGGTCATCTGGTAATTGAATTCCTCCATATCCCTTGCCCAGGATGCCCAGTCTTTTTTATCAATGATCATTTCAATTCCGGCATCCTTGAGGTCTTCCGCATAAATGGACAGGAATTTTTCAGAAGACGCAGCCCGGGTTAAAAATTGAAATGAGAATTTTTTTTCATTTTTTTCAAGAAAACCGGTTTTTGGATTAACCACCCATCCCGCCTGTTTGAGCAGTTCCCGGGCCTTTTTCTTATCCAAATCGATCACCGGATTGGGGCATGGATTGGCATCCGAGTATAGATCTTCGTAATAAGAACGGTGAAGAAAATACTGGTTGTACATCAGTGTCTGGTTCATTTTGTTTCGGTCAAGCAGGCAGGCCATGGCTTTGCGGACCCGAATGTCATCAAATGGCGGCCTGCGCATGTTCATGGCAAACCCCTGGAATCCGATTGGTTTATGGTTGTGGATTTTTTGTTTGATAATATGATTTTTTAAAAAAGCGTCTCCGCTGATTTCATTGATCCAGATGCGGGACGTGTAAACCGGGAAAAGATCAATGATTCCTTTTTTAAAAGACTCAAAGGCATTGGTCCGTTCCGCAAAGAATTTATACGTAATGGTTTCAAAGTTTCCTTTGTTTTTTGAAGATTTGGCATCAATATTCCACCAGTTATCCCGCCGGTTTAATTTTAATAAGACACCTTCATCAATGCGGCCGAGTTTATAGGGTCCGGATACAACGGGAAACTCAAAGTTGATTGTATTAAAATCAGCTTTTATATAAGCATTTTTGCTCAGGATCTGAAACCCGCTGGCTGCCAGCAGGTTTTTCCAGTGGATTTCTTTGGCAGTAAATTGGATGGTATATTCATCGATGATCTCTGGAGCTTTAAATCTTTCCATACTTATTTTGTGCGGTCCGGTCATATTTTTTGGGTCTAAAATGACATCATACGTCCACCTGACATCTTCGGCCGTCACCGGTGTGCCGTTGCTCCAACGTGCTTTGGGGTTGATATGAAACGTAAATGTTTTTTTATCATCAGAGATGGCCCATTTATCCGCCAACCCCGGCTCATAATTCATGGTAAGGGGATTCATCGTTAAAAGCGATTCAAAAAGAGCGCCGAAAATTTCTGAAGAAAGCACATTGTTGTCCAGATAATAATTCAGGCTTTTAGGATATTGTCCGCCGAACACGGAGATTTCTCCTCCCACAAGGGCATTCTCATCTGCCATGGGGTCCGGCAGGTCCGTCCAGGATTCTTTTGGCCAGGATTCTTTTGGCCAGGTCTCTTTCGACCGGGTTTCTTTTGGGCAAGTTTCTTTGGACCATGTTTCTTCTGGCCCTGTTTTTTTGGAAAGAACATCAGATCCCCATGCGCTTGCCGCCGCAATAAGAACGAAACCAGTGATAATGATGAACAGTTTGATGACTGTTTTCATAAAAGATTAATTCCCTTTCAGAACATCGATCATGGTAAACACTTTTCCGCGTAGATGGGCTTCGATTTTTTTCTGGAGAAAGCAAATCGCATCAAACGTTCCCCATGAATAGATATCCCGGCCATTGATGTTGTGTGAAAAACTGAACTGGGCGGTTTTATCCGGAGCGTCCAGTGTGTAGGTATGCCAGGCATGACCGTTTAAATATTGTTCGGGGATTTTCCATTGGTTTTTTTGAATTTCCGGATTCCGGATTTTGATAATGTCGTTTTCGGCAAAATTAACCCCGAGTTTGTTGAAATAAGTCACCATGGCTTTTGCCGTGCCGCTGGTATCCACTTTTGTTGTCTGGTGACTTTCCCTGATCTCCAGGCTGTAGCCGTCAAACAGGCCGGGGAAATTTTCTGCCGCATACTCCATCATGGCCTGAAACCCCACGATCTGTTTGGCCATGTTTGGGGCAATCACCGCAGAGATCTGAGAATTTCGGATGGTTTGTTCCAGCATCGCCCGGTCTCCGCCGGTGGTTCCCATGACAAACGGTAACGCATGACGGCAGTAAAACGCTGCGTTGTCGTTGACTGCCACGGGTAATGTAAAATCAACCGTAATAAAGGGCCCCACGGTTGCCTTGATTTTTTCAATTATATCATCCCGAGTATCCGGCTTTATCAGTTGAACGGGTGTTTTATCAATTACAAACTCCGATGCCGGGATGTCCGGTCCGGTCAGGGAGTGGCGTACAAGTTCAAATCTTTTGTCAGTCAGAATATGTTTCGCGATGCTGGCGGCCACATTACCCGGTATTCCGTTGACCATAACGTTTAATCGGTTCATTTTTTGCCTTTTTATTTTTTTATCTGGTTTTAAAGATTTTAAACAAGTTATTTACGAATCAAAATTTTTTAAGGTTTGAACAAATTTTTTTTAATTTTTCATGATATGCTTATTGATTTGAATTCAGTAATATCAAAGCGTTTTTAACGATTTCTGTCAATAAATGAAACTGATTCATGTCAGGAGACGTAAGACGTTTTTGCAGATTTGTTAATGCGATGGGGATAAATTGTTCAAAAAAGGGTTTGTTTTTGATTTTTGACAGATACCCGAAAGCGCCTAAAGACTGTAATATCCTGGTGAGTGAACAATAGCGATAGCCTTGAAAAAATTTGTTTTTATCAATTGGCATCATTTGTTCAAGTTTTTTGCCGCTGTAATCTATCAGGATTTCCTGGATGGCTTCGGCCAAATTCACATAGGGATCAGTCAAAAGTGACGCCAGGTCATACTGGACGGGACCGAGTCTTGCGCCCTGAAAATCAATAAAAAATATCTTACCGTCAGAAACCATGATATTTCTGGATTGCAGATCCCGGTGCATGAAACCGGTCACTGAATTTTCAAGGGCGTGGTCTGCAAGGGATTCAAATTCCGTTTTTAAATCTGAATAGGCAACATCTGATTTAAGATAATTATTTAAAAACGCGTCAACAAAATACCGGCATTCCTTATCAAGGATTAATTGCCGGTCATATGCTTTTGTCTGATAGGTCCAGGCCGGGTCAAATGATTTTTCGCCGTTTATGGACATGTCAAGCGCCTGGTCGATCACTTTTTTATAAAGGTCAATGACCTCTATATTATTCCGCGCTTTTTGAATAACCGTCTGAAAATTGATGCCCCCCAGATCCTGGACATAAACCAGGCCGGAAAATACGTCTGAAAGAAAAATTTCCGGAACCGGGATTTTTTGTTTACGCAGGTGGCTGCCGATTCTTATAAATGATTCCGCTTCAGCGATTTCTGCTTCTGAATGGATTCCATGGTCTGCCATGATCAGGCTATGGCTGTTTGAAGAGATCCTGTACCATTGCCGGTCTGATCCGTCACCCGCAAGCAGGGTACGTTCAAGAGGTCCATGGTTTTTTGAGCCAAACGCCTTATCAAAAGCTGTCGGCGCTGTTTTATGGTATACTGCTTCCGTAAAACTTTCAGGGGTGCCGATATCTTTCCAGTAATGGTTCGTTGACGTATATGCCTTGATCGTCAAACCTTTTTGAATCATCTTTTTATATACATCAATGCTGGAAATAAACTTGTTTTCCGGGATAAATTCCATAATCAGGGGATCGAGAATCTGGATACCGGTGAACGCCTGGCAGGAGACGTTTTTAGGCATGTTTTCGTCTTTACCGGAAAATGCAATGATATTTTCATTTTTATCGACCCGCACATGATTGAATGTTTGATAATCATGCATCACAAGGGTTGCCGGGTGAGGATGCTGTTGATGAAATGCCCGAACCGCTGAAATATCAATGTCGGTTAAAATATCACTGTTGATTACAAGAAATGGCTGGTCGCCTAAAAAATCAGAGACATTTTTAATGGCCCCGCCGGTGCCGAGGACTTTTTCTTCGTATCGCGTAGTGACTTTTATCGGATAATCCCGGCTCTGTATAAAAGATGTGATCTGTTGGTGCAGATGGTGGACATTGATAACAATACCAGTAATCCCCATATTCATCAGCCGGCAAATGGTCAGATCGATCAGGGGGTGTCCGGCAATGGGAAACAAGGGCTTGGGAATATGTTCCGTATGCGGCCGGAGCCGGGTGCCGTAACCGGCGGCCAGTACAAGCGCTTTCATAGTTTTTCAACCCTCTGTTAATGGGGAAGGAAACGCCGATACTTTTGTATCACTTCCGTATAAAATTCAATCTGATCCTTGTCTTTTTCAGCTTCGGTCAGTCCGTGACTGGTGAAAAATGTGACCGCATTCTTATAATTAATTTTGGACAATGCCTCTGTTCGTTCCACTTCTTTTCTTTTATACATCCTGTTTCCCAAAGACTGAATTTTTTTGATATAGTCTTTGGTATCAAAAATGGACTGCTTGGTATATTTCTTGTAGAAATTCAGCACGATCCAGTAAGATTCAAAATAGGACACAAGAAAAGCAGCGTACAGGTTCAGTTTTCGATAGCCGGCTGAAGTCAGATTGTAGGTGTCCGGCAGGGTCTGGTGGGGCATGATAATGGCATCATCAATAAATGCCTTGAGATTTTTTCGTACCAGATATTCCACCGGCTGGTCCGGATCAAGAATGAATTCATTTTCAAAAAATTCCTGAAGAAATTTATAGCTGACATGAATATCCACGGATGAAAACTGAAAGGCATCTGCTTTTAATATGGCAAGTGCGGTAAATGCGGCGGGAATAAATGCGATGATCCCATTATTTTTATAATAATCAAGACCGGGCCGTTTGGAATCACTGATTTTAAACAAAGGATTGGCAATGGCGGATTTGGAAAACTCGGAGGTACTTTTTTCAATCATTTTACTATCTGCAAAGGCATCCAGTACCTTCTTAAATGTAGTGTTGCGGTCCCAAAGAAGGGTGTCTGCCAGGTTGGCTCCCTGGGACAGAAGGTACGTCATGTAAGTATTCACATGGGCCATCAGCTGGTTGTAATCAAATCGTTTTTGACCGCAGTTTAAGATGGCACCGGCAACCACCGCATGGGGTGTGATGAGAGAAACCTGGTTGATCGCGCCAATGAGTTTTTTACCAAACTCAGTATATAGCGTTTTGGAATCGCCGGCCGCCGGTATGGAAGACGGCTTTTCCTGTTGGCTTAGATATTCTTTTAAAGAAAAGGGTTCGTGAAAGTTTAAGTAAATTTTTCCGTATTTTCTCTTTAAAAATTTTCTGGCTTTGATAACATTTTTCAGGTTTTCCGGGTTTTTTTTCCCACCTTCAATTTCATTGATATAGGCTTTTTCCTCCAGTACCCGGTCGTAGCCGATATAGATGGGAACAAAGGTCATGTCATCCCAGTCATTTTTGGCAAAGGCATCCATCAACAGAGAGAGCAGCCCGATTTTGGGTGTCAGCATTTTGCCGGTGCGGCTTCTGCCCCCTTCGATAAAAAATTCCAGATGAAATCCTTCATCCAGTACTTTTTTAATGTACGCGGCAAATATTTTTGGATACAGGAGATCCCCTTTAAATGTCCGTCGGAGAAAAAAGGCGCCGCCGCCTCTGAATATAGGACCCAGAGGCCAGAATGAAAGGTTCTTTCCTGCCGCTATTAACGGGCAGGGAATGTTGTTAACCAAAAAGACCCAGGATATAATCAGATAATCAAGATGGCTTTTATGGCATGGTACCAGAATCAACGGACCTTTTTTGGCCACCTGTCTGATCCGGTCCAACCCGTTATAGTCAATCACCATTCCTTCAAATATATTTTTAAACATCCATTTCAGTGTTATGTCATACATCCGGATGATTGTCGGACTATAATCAGCCGCGATTTCATCTAAAAAGTCCACCGCCTGCTTATGGGCCTGGTGGATGGAGACATCCTGGTCCCGGGCATAGTCGGTGATAATTTCCTGAACCTGCTGGTTGGTCAGAATTTCTTCCTGGATTTCCAGTTTGGATTTTAAAATCGGCCCTGTGATTGTCTGGCGGTGTGCGTTAATCTGGGTTAAGAGATAACGGCGAAGGGCGACCGCCTGGTCTTTTGCGTTTAACTTTGTAATATCCGGTCGATTTAAAAAATCTCTTAAAATAATGGGTTCAGACGTTTCGATAAAAATCTTTTTAGGACTTTTAAATAACGCAATCAGGCGTCGGATTTTTCCGGGATTTTCCTGAGTGCCGAAAAATATATCAATAAAGGTCATTTGAGTGGATCTTGGCGTTCTGCTGAAAAACATCAGATGGGGAAGAAAAATAATCGGTTTTTCAGTATTTTTTTGTATTTCAATCAAATAATGCAACGGATCTGTTTTTGATTTTACAAACCGCCGGTAAAACCCTTTTTTTTCAACCAGAGATAGGAGTGCGGTTTCACCGGAGATTAATTTTTCCTGAATAAATCCGCTTTTATACGGGTCTTGGAGGGAAAAATGTTTAAAAAAGTGGTCAGCAATGCAAAGAAAAATTTTAAAAAATCGGAAAACCGGCTGCCACAAAAAAAATCGGTAATCAAACCCGATGCCGGGATGCAGAATTCCTTCATTCTGGTATCGCAAATGGTAAAATAAATATTCGAAATAGCTTTTATATTTATTAACCAGAATAACGATTCCTTTTTTTTCAAGATCCTGAATGGATTTTGTATAGGTGCGGGGGATTTTAATATTGATGAAAAATAATTTTAGTATGATTTGAGATATCAGTCCGGTACTTTTTGGGAGATAGCATGCGAAATGATTGTGTGTTCCGGACACCAGATTATTAATCCATTGATTGAATAGTTTTTTCATTTTTGCTCGCAAATTAATTTAATTAAAATAGCAGGGAAAAATACAACATTGCCGATAACTTTAAAGGTCAATTCTTAGCAATGGGATTTTACATATTACAGCGCATTATTAAATATTACGGCGCACTACAGTGCGCCGCAATTCTTTATTATATTTAAATTTAAAATAAAAAATATCAAGTAATTCTTTTGTTTGCAAGCGTATATTCCGGTAAGCATATAAAAGGTGATTGAATTTAAAAATTTTATCCGGTGGGCGCTTTAAAATTTGAGAAATTTTACCTTGCTTTAAAAAAAAGCGTATGTTACCTATTTTAAATAAATCGGTATACAAAAAAAGTCCTAAGTAGCTTAAATTATAAAGATAATAAATCATTAAGAAGGAGGAGTCGGCTTTATGAAAACGTTAATAGGCGGTGCAATAGCAGCCGTAATCGGAGTTATCGGTTTGGCGATTTGGTTTGGTGCATTTTTGCAGCTTCTTGCAGGCGCAATTCCTAGTATGCTGTTGCTTGGTGGATGTCTGGCGCTTTATCTGGGATTTGATGAATTGAAAGATACCTGGCAGAATGAAAACGGTATCGCACCGGCTGATCCGGGTGCCGGGTCCGACGTAGACAAATTCAAAAAAGAAAACGAGGATCTGAAATCAGAAATAGAGGCCTTGAAAGAAAAATAAACGATTTGTTTATATCTTCGTATCAGTTTTTAAAAACCCTGTAGCCATAAGCTGCGGGGTTTTTTTGTGTGCTCTCAAGCCTGATTTGCCCATTTGCTGTGTTATAAGGGGATCGCGGTAAAACGCTACAGCATCACCCCGTATGCCCATAAGCGCTAATTTGTTTTGTATACATTTACATGTTTCATTTATGCCGTACTGGGTTGTTTTAAAAGATGAACATCGAACGTCCAACGTTGAACATCGAATAATGATGTCGCTTTGCTCCGTAATTTAATCCCATTTTATTTCAAAAATCCGATGACCACCTGAATGACGATTTCTTTTTTTTCAGCTGTTTTTTCTGGTTTTCACGGTCTTCGGCGAGAACCCATAAATCTTGTACTTGTTTTTATCTTTCATTCAACATTCGATGTTGGGCGTTCGATGTTCGATGTTTTTTTAGTGGGAACCCGAAGCATCATGCCCCTACAGTCCTTTTCGGTACAAAAAATAACTTAGCGCTTATGCCCCTTATCCCTTGCAGGGAAGCCCTCGACTATTTTTAAATTCAGATACCATGATTTTTTTGTGATGCAATGGCCGATGTGGCCAGTTGGTCCGCCTTTTCGTTGCCTTCAATTCCGCTGTGTCCCTTGACTTTAATGATTTTCAAATCTTTAAATTGGGTCATGCGTTTTTTGATTGAATTGACCAAGGATATATTTTTCTTTGCTTTCCAGCCGTTAATGAGCAGTCCAAGGGCATAGCTGCTGTCCGTGTATAATCGGATGGGCAGATCCGGCCGTTTTATTTCTAACAGGGCGGTTTCAATAGCTGTCAGTTCCGCAATATTATTGGTTGAATTGCCGATGTATGTTGATATTTCCCGTTCATGATCCCCGTAGCGCATGAATACACCGATGCCCGAAGGCCCCGGATTTCCGGACGACGCCCCGTCAGTATAGATGATAATAACATTTTTTTCTTCAACGGGCAGGGGAGTCCCTGGCAGATTTTTGGGACTCTTCACCGGGCGAATGCCAGGCTTTGGCATTCCAGGGGGTGTCTCCTGTTTGGAATCGTTTGTTTGACCATCCGGCTGGATCTCAAATATGGTGTCGGCTTTTACCCAGTATTCGTGTTCCTGGTCAAGCTGATATTTAAT
Source organism: Desulfobacteraceae bacterium (assembly GCA_021162325.1). Taxonomy (GTDB): domain Bacteria; phylum Desulfobacterota; class Desulfobacteria; order Desulfobacterales; family Desulfosalsimonadaceae; genus SURF-3. The sequence goes on from JAGGYV010000220.1 coordinate 31,523, forward strand.
CAAGACCTTATTGTTCTGAATCAGCGGGTTGCCGGCCGGATCGGCGGCCATCCAGACTTTATTTTTTTTAAATCGTTTGCGTACCCAGTTGGCGTTTTCCGGTTTCAATTTAATGATTCCTTATTTATATAGGTAGAATTTTTTAGCGGACAAGCGGTATTCTTCCAGCTCATTTATCCAACCTTTGCGGATCGACTGGATATTATCGAGATTTTCGATTTGTCGGCGTATGACGTCATTGCCGATAATCATATCTATCGGTTGTTTTTCCCATTCGTATTCATAGGGGGGGGCTTTCCATTGAAACTGATCTTTGTGATGAAAAATAATTGCGCAAAGCAAATGCAGGGATGTCAAATAAGGCTCAAACTGGTAGGGGTCTGTGATATGGATCTGGAAGCCTTTGCACACCTGCCCGGCCCATTTGTGGGATGTCGGTTCAAATGCCACCGGTCGGAGCACTCCGCCCGGGATGCGGGGTCCTTTTATAAAAGACAGAATTTTATCAATATTAATAAACGGCGCGCCAAATTGTTCAAACGGCAGGGTCGTTCCCCGGCCTTCGGAAATGTTGGTTCCTTCCCATATGACCTGGCCGGGATACACCATGGCGGAAGTCGGAGTGGGCAGGTTCGGTGATGGCAGTACCCAGGGCAGGCCGGTATCCTGAAAATACATTTGTCGCTCCCATCCGGTCATGGGAATGATGTCGAGCTGACAGTTGATGTTAAAGGTCCGGTTAATATATGCCGCATATTCCCCCATGGTCAGTCCGTGCCGCATGGGAAGTGGATATCTGCCGACAAATGAAGATACGGACAGGCACAGGCAGTTCCCCTCAACCTGTATCCCGTTGACAGGGTTTGGGCGGTCAAGGACGATGACTTTTTTATTTTGTTTGGCTGCAATCTCCAGGCAATAGGATAGGGTTGATGTAAAGGTATATACCCGTGTACCGACATCTAACAGGTCTATGATCAACACATCAATCTGTTCAAACATCTGAGGGGTGGGAATACGGGTTTTACCGTACAGGCTGAAAACAGGTATTTTGAGTTCTTCATCGATAAAATCATCAGATTCAATCATATTGTCCTGTTTTTCAGCAAATAAACCATGCTGGGGCGAAAACAGCGCCGTCAGTTGTCCGGGGAATTTATTATGCAGCAGATTCTTTGCGTGTTGATAATGAGTGTCTACAGACGCCGGGTTGCATAATAAGCCAATCCGCTTGCCGTTTAGCCATTTCCGTGGCTCTGCAATGAGGGTTTCTAATCCGGTGGTAACTTTTGCCATATGCGAGAGGCCCCTTCCAGGTTTGTTTAAAGAAATAGAAAAATGTGTTTCTGAATGCGTGTTTTAAAGTCATGTGGCTGACATGTTATTAGCGGTGCATGATAAAAAACTGAAAATCAGAACTGAACAGCGTTTATTTTAATAAACATGCAACCAGCCGAATTATCAGCTAAATAAAAAATTGGAAAAAACAGTGTGTTCGGTTTTTTATTAAATTGTCGGATATGTATGAAAAACAATGAAATTTTAAGAAAATGGTAAAATTTCAAAGGTAATGGATTGTTGATAAAGTCTGTAAGTATTCCTAAGCGCCTTAATATTGCTGGTGATTTGCAAAATGAATGAATTATTAGAAGTTTTAAATAGTTGTACTAAGTCGATAGTCTAACCTGCTTAGAATTATATAAATATATATTGTTTAAAAATCATTTTCAAAAAAAGCAATATCGCTAAAAACACAATTTGACGTCAAAGTGGATTTACTTTATAAATGTTTCAAATTTCCTGCTGATGGTTTCTTGATCAATCAGCACAAATCCTAAGTTAACCATGAATAAAATTTATTGCCCTTCCATTTGTCTGTATAGCAAAATGGTATTTCTTTTTTTGTTGTTTTATTCGTCTTTTGTAACCGATTTTAATGGCCTCAACAAGTAGTATTTTTAGCACGTTTCATGTGTATTTTGGCAAGGAAGAAGCCCCCTATGGAAAAAATCTGGCAAAAAGTAAAAGGTACGATTAAAGAGAGAGTCCCGTCCCATGTATATAAAATGTGGATTGAGCCGGTTCATTTTTTTAAATCAACCGGTGAGAATATCGTACTGATCTGTCCCAATAATTTTTTAAAAAAACGGGTTATCGAAAATTTCGGCGCAATGATAAAAAATGAACTGCATCGGGTGGCCGGGGATGGGTATAATTTTTTGCTGGAGGTGTCGCGGGGAAACGGCAGGGGCACTATGCCAGTGATCAGAAAAAAAGAAAATCCTAATATACAGCTCACATTGCCGCAAGTGAATGCCCGGCCGAAGAACGGGAGACTGCTCCGGCGGGATTTTACGTTTGATCAGTTTGTCGTCGGCAATAACAGTGATTTCGCCTATATGGCGGCATTGTCGTTGGCTTCCCAGAAAAAACCGTCACAGAATTCATTGCTATTATTTTCACCACCGGGTATGGGAAAAAGTCATTTGTCCCAGGCCGCAGGGCATCAGATACTTTCCCATTTTCCGAATGAACGGGTTTTTTATATCACGGCGGAAGACTTTACCAATGAAATGGTCATGGCCTTTAAAAGAAATTCCATTGATGAATTTAAAAAGAAATATCGATCCTGCTGTGATGTCCTTTTATTGGAAGATATTCATGTGCTGTCCGGGCGGACGCGAACCCAGGAGGAACTGGCATTAACACTGGATTATTTAAATGAGACCGGTAAGAAAATAATTTATTCAAGCAGTATTCCGCTGGCGAAAATTCCGAAAATGAGTGAGCAGTTAAAATCCAGAATCGCACTGAGCCTGATCTCTGAAATCGAACCACCGGATTTCCGGACTCGGGTTAAAATTCTTCGCCATAAAGCCAGGCATAAAGCCCTTCGTGTGCCGTCCGAAGTCATTGAGTTTATGGCAAGCGAATTAAAACAAAACGTAAGGATCCTGGAAAGTGGCCTCATTGGCGTGACCACAAAATCCTGTCTTCTTGGAATGCCGGTTGATTTGGCACTGGCTGAGAGCGTTGTTAAAAATATTATTTCAACCCAGAAACATATCACCATTGATGTGATCAAAAATGTTGTGTCCAAGGAATTTGGTATTACCATTAAAGATATGATTTCCAAATCCCGTAAACAGTCTGTGACCCGGCCGCGCCAAATCGCTATTTTTTTGTCACGACGGCATACGGGTCAGACCATTCAGTCCATCGGGAAAAATTTTAACCGGTATCATGCCACCGTCATTCATTCCATTAATGCGGTTGAAAAGCAATTAAAGCAAAAAGGTGAAATGAAAAAGCAGATGGAAATCATTGAACAAAAGTTAAGTTCCGGAAAGTTCTGATTCATATTTTTTATTGTCAAATACTGACCAATGGCCTTTTCACATAAGATTTTAAAAAAAATTGAAAATATTGTTGGCAAGCCCAACTGTTTAAATAAAAAAGAAGATATCCTTTGTTATGCTTATGATACGACACCGGATGTTTTTTATCCGGATGCCGTTGTTTTTCCTCAAAACCCGCAGGAAGTCTCATCTGTTTTAAAGCTTGCCAATCAATATGGATTTGCCGTCACCCCCCGGGGGGCTGGATCAGGAATGACGGGTGGATCTCTGCCGGTTAACGGCGGTGTTGTCATGGCAATGACTCGGTTCGATCGAATTATAGATATTGACAGAGACAACCTGGTGGCGGTAGCTGAGCCCGGGGTGGTGACCGGTGATTTCCACAGAGCGGTTGAAGCGCATGGCCTTTTTTATCCACCGGACCCTTCGAGTGCTGATTTTTCAACTCTTGGCGGTAATGCGGCTGAGTGCGCCGGCGGACCCAAAGCAGTCAAATATGGTGTGACGCGGGATTATGTCCTGGGACTTGAGGTGGTTCTGGCGACCGGTGAAATTATTAAAACCGGTGTTCAAACTTCCAAGGGCGTGGTCGGATATGATTTGACACGCCTGATGGTGGGCTCGGAGGGAACGCTTGCCATAATTACCCAATTGATTCTTCGTCTGCTCCCGCTGCCTGATTCGGTGCAGACGATTACAGTGATTTATGATAAAATTGAAGCCGCTGCAGAAACAGTATCTGAGATTATTCGCCAGGGAATTATTCCGAGATGCATTGAATATATGGATAATGCGTCCATTCGGTGTGCTGAAGACTATATGAATGCCGGACTTCCGACGGATGCGGAAGCTATTTTGATCATAGAGGTGGATGGCACTGAAAATGAAGTGTCTCATGCGGTGAATCGCGTGACGTCGGTCTGTGAAAAATCCGGTGCCAGGCAAATTAAAACTGCTGAAAACAGACAGGATGCGGAAATCTTGTGGAAAGCCCGGAAATCTGTTTCACCGGCACTTTTTAAATATGGACCGGATAAGATTAATGAGGATATTGTGGTTCCCCGAAGCAGAATCCCGGATATGGTTAAAAAAATAAAAGCATTAAGCCGTGAGACCGGCCTGACAATGGTCAGTTTTGGCCATGCCGGTGACGGAAATATTCATTTTAACATTATGCTGGATAAAAAGGTGTCTGACCAACTGAGTAAAGCCAATCAGGCAGTCGATGAAATTTTTGATTATACGCTGGCTCTGGGCGGGACCATATCCGGTGAACATGGCGTGGGAATAACAAAATCAGCATTTATGACAAAAGAAATCAGCCCTGAATCCATTGCATTAATGAGAAGAATTAAATCCGCCTTTGATCCGGCTGGGATATTAAATCCCGGTAAGATGCTTGTGTAGGGAAGGGGTTTTGGTTCTTATCCTTAATTTTTGTGTTTTTTTGGCAAAATATTTCAAGATTTAAAAAGTATGAAGTGACTAAAGTGAGCTAAATTGCCTAAAGTTGAGGACTGCGCTTAACGCGCGATTATTTTTATTATAAAGATTGGCAATGCCGGAGGCAGTAACCATAACTTTAGCTCACTTCAAATTTTAGTTCACTTTTAACTTTTCCGGTTTATCTACTGTACCTTTAAAGGGATCTCCTGAACATTGATCAAATCTTCAAGTTGTATCAGACGGTTTTGCTCAATTTTTTCAATGGCGCATTTTAATCGTAATGCACAATATTTCCGGCAGATAGGATCGGCTAAATTAAGATCGCCGTAACATTCAAGGTAATTATCAACGAGCTTGCCTTTTAATAGTTCATGCATAATATATTTTTTATATCTCCAGTGTGAATTTCATTTTATCATGAATATGGCGGTTGGTTGCCAGTATTTCTTTTTTATTCAGAGAAAATGGTACGCCTGAAAAATCAGTGACCAGGGCACCTGCTTCTTCGGCAATAAGCCATCCGGCAGCCGTGTCCCAAGGCTTTAGATTCTCTTCCCAGAAACCCTCAACTCTTCCACAGGCAACAAAGCATAGGTCAAGAGCGGCAGATCCCAAGCGTCGAATGCCGCGGGACACAATAATGCAATGTTTAAATCGGCGCATGACCGGGTCGATCAATTGCTTAACGTCATATGGAAAACCAGTAGCCAGCAGACTGTCAGATATGTTTTTTTCTTCTGAAACCCGGATACTTTTACCATTTAAGGTTGAACCCTGCCCGCGTACTGCGGTAAAAAGTTCACCACTTACCGGGTTGAGCACAATGCCGACCTTAATCTCATTGTTTACTGCAAAGGCAATCGATACAGCAAAAACAGGTATTTGGTGTGCAAAATTGGTTGTGCCGTCCAACGGATCAATTATCCATTGGCAGGTTGAATCAGCGGTTTTATTCAATCCGCTTTCTTCAGCGAATATTTCATGGTCCGGAAACCGCGATCGAATGGTTTTAATGATATTTTTCTCAGAAGCAATATCTGCTTCAGTAACCAGGTCAATCGGTCCTTTTTTATCAACAGACGTTAAATTCCCTAAATACTTATTAATGATAACAGCACTTGTATACGCAGCACCAATCCCCGTATTTTTTATCAGATTATAATCCATATTCAATTAATTATATCAAGCCATTCATTTTCGTCAATATTATTCATTTTGTTTATTGATTTTCATTTTTTGAAATTACAAATTTTGACAAACTCGTAAAAAGTCGGATTCCGATGGCAAAGAAAAAAGTTCCAAATTCGAGGCGCGCAAATCCTGAGTAATGATTCGTACTTATCGTACCATGAAGAAGCGAAGGATGCAGCGCAACAAAGAATTTGGACTTTTTACGAAGCC